>JAOPWF010000018.1 GCA_025965815.1 Mycobacterium sp. | reverse complement strand
GCGCAACGGCTCGGTCGGGGGGGCCGTCACATTCGCGACGATGCCGGCGCCCGCGCGGTACGAGAAGCGAATCGCCACTCGACTGGGCTGCGATGTCTGGGCGTCCTTGACGCTTGCCAGGATCGTGATGTCTGCTATCCCCGCATTGAGCGCCAGCGGTGCTATGCGTCGCGTGATAGCAGGGAGACGGTCCGTGGGGATGTCGAGCACCGGCCACACGTAGAGCGCGACGCGGTTGGCGTCCAGCCGCTTCTTACCCCGCTGGGCCTGCGCGCGGCGAATGCCGTCGAGACACGCTGCGAGGGTGCGCTCAATGGCCGGGATCCCGACCACCTCGCCGAACTCGTTGCGCTGGGTAGTCACATCACGAACCTCGGCCAGCGCTATGAGGCGCTCATCGGACGGATTCTCTTTGGCCACCACGTGGAAGAGGTACGTGCCTGCCGCGGCGGGTAAGCGAGTGCCGTCGAAGTTCTTGAGCCGCCACAAATCGAGGCGTTGTCCGGTGAGCGGGTGCATGTCGCGGATTGTCCGGTCCTCCGCCACGCCACCGTCGTGTGTCGGACGGAACGTCACCTGATGCAGCTCGTGGCCGACCACCGTCAGGGTCACTCGGCGCCAATCGCTCACGCTGGGGTGCGCGGCAAGCACATCACGCAACGCGTCGGAGAGTTCGTCGCCGTCGGTGGGCGCGTCCGGCCAGGACAGATAGACGTCGACAACCACGTCGTCAGCCTTGGGTCCGGCGATTTCGTCGACGGCGTCGAGCGTTGCTGACAACCGCGCGCGGTCTGTCACAGTCGATACCAGGTGCAGCTGCTCTCCGGCCAATTCGTAGGTCCCGGTGACAAACTGGCCACCGCCCTGTTCGAGGGTCTTGACATCTTCGAGCGCGCGGATCTCGTAGTACTGCCGCGTGACTACCTCGAGCAGCGCGCCGGGACTGGAAATGCGTTCTGCCAGAAGGTCGATCAATAGCTCTGGGGTGGCGACAAGGGCGTCGATGCGTGCCGCGTAGTCCGGCGCGTCGGGATTGTCGGAGAGGTACTGCACGCCGTCGCGCACGCCGTCGTAGATGTGCTCGCGGGCCTTGCGGATCTGCGGCTCGTCGAACAGGCGGAACCGCAGGTTACGGGCGATGTCGCCGATAACCGGGTAGCGCACCTGCGTTGCGACGATCAGCCGCTCGAGTACTTCGCTCACCGCACTTGTCGAAGCGGATGGAACATCGTCTGCAGTGAGCCAGCGTCCAAGTAGCGCCGTGATCACGGGTACCTGGTTCTCCATGCGCTGCAACGCGAGGAATAGCCGGTAGACCGCTTCTTCCAACTCGGGACCGGGCTCGAGCGTGTCGATGTCGTAGTTGCGCAGCGCGCGGGCGATCTTGGTGCGAAACGCCGGTGGCAGCCCCTCCACCTCGGGGTCGAGAGAATGCAGGAAAGAATGAAAGTACTCGCGTGGGCTATGGACACTCTCATCGGAACTCTCTTCGTCCAGAGTCGGACGGTTGCGGGAAAGCTCGCAGATGTCGGCGAAGAGGTCCAGCAGTCCAAGTTCGACCTCGACGAGTTCTTCGTCATCGAGGGGCAGGCGGCCACGAAGGTCGTCGTACTCCGCGAGCAGGATGCGTGCACGGCGGGCGCTGACGTCGTAGCCGGTGATCAGGGCGCGGAGTTCGGCCAGGCGCGCCAGGGCCTCCGTACGCGGGTTCGCGTCCTCGCTCCTCGGCTGCGTGCGGAACTGAACTCGCGGCACGGATTCCGTCGTCGTACTTTCGCCGACCTGGTCGAGGCGCAGCAGTGCGGCGCCCGCATCGACCTGACAGTTGACGGTGGCGAACACCTCACGAACGCGTCCCGCGGATGGTGCGCGCAGGGCGGTTTCCATCTTCATGCTTTCCAGGACCACGAGAGTGGCACCGGCCTCGACCTCGTCGCCCACGGCGACAGGCAGAGCGACGACCACGGCCGGCGCCGAGGCGCGGACCAGGCCGGCTTCGTCCTGGTTGATGCGGTGACTTATACCGTCCACCTCGACGAGGAACCCAGTGGGGCCCGCGACCGTGACGACAGGAAAACGGTGGCGGCCAAGGGTGAGTCGACTCTCGAATTCGCCGAGCCGTTCGACGTCGACGACGACTTCGCCGCTGTCTCCGTCGACTCGGTAGCTGTGCGGACCAATCTGTCCGACCGCAAGGCTGTACGCCTGGCCCTGGTAGTTGAGCTCTACGGTCCGGCCGATGGCGTGGGTGGCACGCGGTCGACCACCGCGTGCAGAGGCCAGGAAAGCGGCACGTTCGAGGCTTTCTTCGGCTTCGTACGCGTCGAGGGCGGCAGCGATGAGCGCGACGTCGGCCGTCGGCGTGGGGCCGATAGCCGTTCCAGCACCGGTGCGGTCAAGCCAGCCGGTGTCGGCCGTGGCGGAGACGACCTCGTCACGGTCGAGGAGGTCGAGCAGGAAGGACTTGTTGGTGGTACCTCCGTCGATGACGACGGTGGTCTCACGCAGGGCGGTGCGAAGCCGCGCCAGTGCTTCGTTTCGGTCCCGGCCCCAGGCGATGATCTTGGCGACCATCGAGTCGTAGTCGGGCGGGATGATGTCGCCTTGCGCAATGCCGGTGTCGACGCGGATGCCGGAGCCGAGCGGGAACTTCAGCAGTCGCACGGTGCCCGGCGCGGGCGCAAACCCATTGTCGGCATCCTCGGCGTTGAGCCGCGCCTCGACGGCGTGGCCGAACTCAGGGGGGCATTCGCCGTCGAGAGAGCCGCCGCCGGCGACGAAGATCTGCAGCTTGACCAGGTCGATGCCGGTGGTGACCTCGGTGATCGGGTGCTCGACCTGCAGCCGGGT
>JAOPWF010000003.1 GCA_025965815.1 Mycobacterium sp. | reverse complement strand
CGGAACTCGCCACCATCGATGACGAAGAGGTGATGAACCTGTACGAATCGCTGCGCCCGCACCGCTCGACCGCCAAGGAGTTGGAGGCCCTGCGGGTGTCGCTGGAAACGCGCGGCGCGTCCCGTTGCGCGGAACTGGTCCGCCAGGCCGCCGTGGTTTACGCCAGGCGAGGTCTGTTGCGGTGACCGTCGTTGCGGGCGTCGACGTCGGCAACCACACCACCGAGATCGTCCTGGCGCGAGTCGGCGAGGGAACAGTTGAACCGATCGCCCACGGGCAGGCGCCGACGCGGGGACGGAAGGGGTCCAAGGAATCGCTGGACGGTGCGGCGGCGCTGTTGCACAAGGTAGAAGTCGACGCGGATGTGGCGGTCGACGAACTGCTGCTGTCCGCCCTGCGGCCAGTGGACACGGCGACCGCTACCATCCCGCCCGCGTCGTCGCCTAGATCGCCGGTACGGAGTCTCCGCAGGGCCGCCGCCAGTACGCCCGCGGGGACCGGCTCGGGAGTGGGCCGGCATGTACCGTTAGGCAGCCTGCCCGAGGACGTAGTAGGCGCTCCGGTAATCGTTTCCGTAGACGGGGCCACCGACTTCGAAGTGGCGGCGCGCGAGATCACGGCGGCGGTCGAACGCGGCTGGCGGATCGTCGGCGTGATCGCCGCGCAGGACGACGCCGTGGTGATCCGCAACCGCATTCCCGTTGATGTGCCGGTTGTCGACGAGGTCGATCTCGACGGTCTCGAGCCGGGGGCATTGGTCGCGGTGGAGGTCGTCGCCGAAGGCCGCGCCTACCGCACGATGGCGGACCCAATCGCGCTTTGTGTGGCACTGGAACTGGGACATGACCAGATCCAGCATGTGGCCGAATTCACCCGCGAGTTGGCGGATTCCCCCGCGATCGCCGTGACCCGCCGCACCGGGCCTCCCGATCCGCCTGCCGTCGACGACGACTACGTCGACTGCACCGCCGACGGCAGGGTGGTGCGGTACACGCCCGCGCAGGCACACAGCGTTCTCCGGCTCGAACCACCGGGCAACGTCGTCTCCGTCCGACTCCACTGCATCCCCACCGCCGAGCACGGAATCGCCGTGGACGACGCGTTTTTCACCGACCTGTCGTCGATCGACAACGGCGCGTGGCTGCGGCGCGGGGTCGCTGATACGCGTGGCACCGTCGTCGCATTGCTGGCCGCCGATCACGTCGCCGACGCGGCCGCGACTCTGCAGGAACTGACGGGACGTCCGACCCGCACGATCGCAGCAGAGCCGGAGGCGGCGGCGGTCGGCGCACGCACCACGCCGGGGTTGCCTGCGAACACCGTCGTATGCGACATCGGCGGGGGCACCATCGATTTGGTGGGTGCGGGTCGCGCGGTGACGGCGGCCGGCGCGGGGGAGGCGATCACCACCGCCGTGGCGCGCGTGCTGAGCATCCCGCGTGCTCTGGCGGAGCGGGTGAAGCGGACACCGGCCGTGAGGGTCGAAGGTCCGCACGTCGCGCACGAGGAGGACGGCCGGCGGTTGTTCCTGGACAGCCCTGCTCAGGCCGACGCGATCGGCCGGTTGTGCACGCGCGGAAGTGCAGGCCTGGTGCCGTTCTCGAACAAGCTGGCGGCCGAGGAGTGGCGCAGCCTTCGCCTGGCGATCAAGCAGGAGACGGTCGCGGCGAACATCGCCCGCGCCATGTTGGCCTTCGACGATCCACCCACCGCACTGGTGCTGGCCGGGGGCGGGGCACTCGACGACGAACTGCTCCGCACGGTCAGTGAATCATTGCGCTCGATCCCGATCGCGGTGGGACGGGCCAACATCGACGGCGTGCACGGCCCTCGGTTCGCGGTGGCGTCCGGCCTGGTCCACCTCTACGCAGCCGAACCGGCAAGACACGTCGACAGCAGGCCGGCTAGACCCTGAGGAAACCGGGATCTGTTGGCTGGCGGCTATCAGACTTGAGGTGGAACGTCAGGGCGTATTGGCTACGCTCGCGCCCGATGCCGAGTACGACGTCGTCGGTTCGCCCTTGGGACCGACGTGTGAACGTGGAGGCGCACGCCCCTTCTATGTCGGCTTGTTCGCGGATCTATCCGAAAGCAAGGGCGAGACGAGATGCAGACTGTATGGGGCAGGTTTCGTTTGACGAATCGCTGTGGCGCAGCCGAGCACCAGGCACGCCGTTCGGGCTCCGGGGTAAGGATCGTCCGCTCGAGTTCCGGTTGTTGCTGTTGTTCGGTTTTCTGACACCGGCAACATCAAACGTGAGAACGTGTGGATCGACTTGGCGGCGATCCAGAACCAGCTACCTCAGGACTGAGGCGATGACCACCGAAGGCCGGACGCCCGAACCAAACGAGCCGTACGCGAAAGGACTTGCTGCCGGCCGCTTCGCGACTGATGAAGCAAGGTCGCAAGCTCACGTTGGAGGAAGTCGCAGGGGAGGCGCAGGTATCTCGAGCGACGGCCTACCGCTACTTCTCAAGCATTGACGCGTTGCTCGCCGAGGGGCCGATCGATGGTGCCGTGCCCGATCCCGACGATCTGTTTCGAGACGCTTCATTGGACGATCCCGTCGAGCGCCTGGTTCGTGTCGAAACGGCGCTCCACGACATGATTGCGGCAAATGAACTGTCGCTTCGATTGATGCTTGCCCATTCGCTGCAGCGCAACCTGAATGGTGAAGTAGATGGGGACCTCCCGGTCCGTCAGAACCGCCGGACTGCGTTGATCGAACGGCTTTGACGCCCGCTCGCCGTCGATTCAAGCCAGCCGAGTTGAGGGCAATGACCAAGGCGCTCGCACTCATCATGGGCACCGAGTCGATGGTGGTCTTCAAAGATGTGTTACAGATGGATGAAGCCGACGCGCGCGAGGTGAGACGCTGGGCGATTCGCGCGCTGGTCGAGGCCGCAATGACGGGCGAGAGCGACTGACTGCACCGGTATCTCACCGTTTTAGATTCCGCCGATTCACTGGTCATCGCCCTTGCTTTCGGGACGCCTGACGAGCCAACTTCTCTGCCTGTTGAGCGTTCAATAACAGCTGCGCCCCCCGCCTGGGCCACCACAGCACTTCTCCCAGGACGACTGCCACCCATAGCGGCTCTTCGATTTCACCGGGCAATCAGCATGAAGTCCGGGTTGCGGCCCGTCGTTTGCGGGTGCAGTGAATCGTATCCGGCGCGCCGAGTTCTCCCGATTGCGGAACCCGCAGCCGCTTCGCTTGACCTGTTTGACGAGCCGGTTGTAGCCCTCGGTGCGGGCGTTGGTGATCCGGGTCTGCAGCGTCAATCAGACGACAGAATTGGTATTGGCGTCAGACGACAGTCGACTGCGGGGTGGGCAGGCTTGGATCGATGTTTGACCTTCCCCGCCCCGACTGTCTCATTTCTTTGGCCGGATCGACCGCTTACGCGTATCCCTTGATTCTGCAGATGGCCCACGGGATCTTGTTCTACAAGAAGTCCAACGACCGACGTACCGACATCACCTAGGCGAAAGCCATTGCGCTAGACGCGTTTAACCAGATGAGGGAGGGAGTCCGACTTCCCTATAGGTCAGCTAAACGCGGGCGATCCCGAAGTGAACTTCATATTTGGCGGCTTTCATGGCGACGTGGCACATTCCTGATCTGAACCCTTCACTACAACCCGTCCATTGACAGCTTTACATTCCGCCCAGCCGACACGAAAAGTGGTCGGAACGCCTCATGCCTGGCAATCCGTCACGAGTAATTCTCGGCCGCCCTTCTCATCGGTCAATCGGTTAGCGTGGTGAGGCGTTCGTCGCGTGCGATGCGGAGCAGGGTGGCTCGGAGTTTCGCTGCTGCTGATTCGCCGAACACGTCGTTGAACCGGTCCTGTGCCAATTTCCAAGCTCGCCGAGCCTCCCCAAACTTGGCGCGTCCCCTTGTGGTGAGCACCACGCGGCGCCTTCGCCGGTCATTGTCGCCGGCTACCAACGCGATGAGACCGTCGCGTTCTAATGGTCGCAGGTTGTGCCCCAGGGCTGACCGGTCCAGCACGAGCGTCTCGGCCAACTCACCCATAGTGGGCGGAGTATCGGCCTGCCGGTGGAGTTCCTCAAGGATCGCGTACTGGGTCGAGCGCAATCCGGCCGGCGCC
>JAOPWF010000779.1 GCA_025965815.1 Mycobacterium sp. | reverse complement strand
GTGCACACCGAGTTCCGCAAGCTGGTCTCACGGGGTTTCACACCACGACAGGTGCAGGCGGTCGAGCCCGCGGTCCGACGATTCGTCGTCGAGCGGATCGAGCGGCTACGGGCGGCCGGTGGCGGCGATATCGTCGCCGAGTTGTTCAAGCCGCTGCCGTCGATGGTCGTCGCGCACTACCTCGGTGTGCCCGAAGAGGACCGCGCGCAGTTCGACGGCTGGACCGAGGCCATCGTCGCCGCCAACACCTCCGAGGGCGGCATCGCCGGGGCGCTGGAAAGTGTCGGCGACGCGGTGCGTTCGATGATGGCGTACTTCACCGAGCTGATCGAACGGCGGCGGCGCGAGCCGGAGGACGACACCATCTCGCATCTGGTCGCGGCCGGGGTCGGCGCCGACGGCGACATCGCCGGAACGCTGTCGGTGCTGGCGTTCACCTTCACCATGGTCACCGGCGGCAACGACACCACAACGGGGATGCTCGGCGGGTCGGCGCAACTGCTGCACCAGCGCCCCGACCAACGCAGGCTGCTGGCCGACAACCCTGAGCTGATCGCCGATTCCATCGACGAGTTGCTGCGGCTCACTTCACCGGTGCAGGGCCTGGCACGCACCGTGACCCGCGATGTGACGGTCGGTGACACCACGATCCCGGAAGGGCGACGGGTGTTCCTGCTGTACGGGTCGGCCAACCGGGACGAGCGCCAGTACGGCCCGGATGCGGGTGAACTCGACGTTCGGCGCAGGCCACGCAACATCCTGACCTTCAGCCACGGCGCACACCACTGCCTGGGCGCGGCGGCGGCCCGGATGCAGTCACGCGTCGCGTTGACCGAATTGCTGGCCCGCTGCCCGGATTTCGAGGTCGACGAGTCCGCCATCGTCTGGGCACCCGGCAGCTATGTGCGGCGTCCGTTGTCGGTTCCATTCCGGCTGGTCGTCTGATGGCCGGCAAAGACTGGCTCGCCGCGCAACGCAACGAGGTCGCCGCCGACCGGATCCTGGACGCGGCGGGCGTACTGTTCGCCCGCAACGACGTCACCTCCGTCGGCATGCACGAAATAGCCAGGGCCGCAGGGTGTTCCCGCGCGACGCTGTACCGGTACTTCGAGAATCGCGAAGCACTGCACACCGCCTACGTCCACCGCGAGGCCTATGCGCTGTACCACCGGATGATCGAGCGGATCGCCGGTATCGACGACCCCCGTGAGCGACTGCTCGCCGGCTTCACCACGTCGCTGGCACTGGTCCGCCAAAGTCCCGCGCTGGCCTCGTGGTTCGCCACCACGCAGGCACCGATCGGCGGCGAGATGGCCGAGCAGTCCGACGTGATCAAGGCGCTGACCGCGGCGTTCCTGGCCTCGCTGGTGCCCGACGAGACCGGTGTCGTCGAGCGGCGGGCGCGCTGGCTGGTGCGGCTGATGACCTCGCTGCTGATCTTCCCGGGCAACAGCGACGAGGACGAACGGGGGATGCTCGAAGAGTTCGTCATTACCATAGTCGCGCCGGCCGAGCCGTCGACCACCGCCTAGCAGAGCCGACTCGAACACCGGCCCGCTGGGATGCCCCCTAATATCGGTGCCCGTGGCTTACCACACCGACGAACGGCCGACCGAACCCGATGCCACGCAGTGGATGAGCGCCCCGGGGCCGTATTCGCCGCCGGCGGGGCCGGACTCGCCGTGATCGCCGTGCTCGTCTTCGCGGTCTTGCAGACGTCCCGGCACTCGACCACGCCGTCCGTAACCGAGGTGCCAGGTTCGACCACGACCACGACCACGACATCGGCGGCGCAGAGTACGACGACGAGGACGAGCACACCGAGTGCCGCCCCGAGCACGACGGACATCACGTCCGGTGACACAAGCCCTGCGCAGCCGCCGATCGTCGAGACGGCCATACCGGAGACGGAGACCACCTCGACGGGAACGACCACCATGTCGAATCCGTCTGCGGCCAGCACGACCGCGCAGCCGGGTGGTCTTGGGTAGCCGGGATCAGCCGGACCGCACGCGGGTGAACCGGTGCAGCAGCCAGGCCAGCGGAATGGTGACCAGGAGCGTCGCGACGAACAGCCAGAGCATCGAGCCGGTGTAGATCGGGTAGTGCAGGATCTCGACCATCACCAGCTCCATGGTCACCAGGTGGATCAGGAAGATCTCGTAGGAGATCTCGCCCAACCACACCATCGGTCGACTCGCCATGGCCCGCGCGTACCAGCCCCGATCGCCCAGCGCCAGCGGGGCGACCGCCATCGTTGCGATGACGGCGTAGAACCCGGCCTTGACCAACGCCTCCCGCAGTTCGGCGGGCGACGTGGTCGGCTCGCCGCCGATCGGGGTGGCGACCACGAAGTAGCTCGCCAGCGCCAACGGAATGCAGGCCAGTGCGTAGGCGCGCACCCCGATGACCTGAAGCGCGGCGAGCATCATGCCGCCGACGAACCACACCAGGTAGCTGAGCAGCCACAACCGGGCACCGTCGGGCAGAAAGTCGGTGGTGTGCACCAGCCACAGCCACAGCGGCGTGACGGCGCCCAGCGCGACCAGACCGGCCATCAGCAGCCGGGGTCGCCACTGCCGACGGCACAGCAAGACCAGCAGCACATAGGCGAACAGCGGCAACGCCACGTAGTAGGCGACCTCCACGGCCAGACTCCACGTCTGGGTGAGCCCCTGATGCAGGTAGGAGTACAGGTAGTGGTCGGTGTAGATCTGGGTCAGCGACAGGTTGCGGAACAGGCCGATCCAGGTGTGGCCGGGATTGGGCCCCGCCATGCGGAAGTGGTACAGGAGGTAGGCGGCCAGGACGGTGACGACGTAGGCCGGCATGATCCGTCGCACCCGGTGCCACGCATAGCGGCTCACTGACGGTGGCCGTCCGCCGGCCGCGGCCGCCTTGACCCACGGGCGAAAGAGCAGGAAGCCGGACAGCACGAAGAAGATCGGGACACCGATCTCCATCCGCGAATACACCAGACCGACGTAGCCGTGGGTGTACCTGCCGGTGGTGTAGGCGGCGTGGGTGGCGAGCACCAGAATCGCGGCGACCGCCCGGATTCCGGTCAGTGATGCGACGCGGTGCGCCGAGGAGATCGACTCCAGGCCACCATCGGTGTCCACAGTCTCGGCACTGCGCTCCGTCGTGCCTGATGCGTTGGGTCTGCGCTGAGCGCGGGAAACGCTCACGGCCGCTTCCGCGGGTTCTTCCCCGCTTTCCCGTCGCGGCCGGCCGAGCGGGCGGCGCCGGACCGGGCCGGTGCCCGGTCGGGCTGAAGGTTGATCAGAACACCCTGAATGCGGGTTCGTTCCAGCGCCTTCAGCGTCTCGCCGGGCAGTGTCTCCGGCAGTTCCACCAGCGAGTGATCGGGCTTGATGGTGATGTGCCCGAAGTCGCTGCGGTGCAGGCCGCCCTCGTTCGCGATGGCGCCGACGATGGCGCCCGGACTCACCTTTTGCCGCTTGCCCACCGCGATCCGGTAGGTCGCGAAGCCCTGTCCGGGCTTACGGATCGGCTTGTCCCCCCGCTCCGGCCTGTCGTCCCTGCGGCGCCGCTCCGGGGGTGCCTCCGTCATAAGGAAGGCCTCGCCGTCGCGGGACTGCACCGCGAGTGCGGCCGCGATGTCGGTCGCCGGCACGTCGTTGTCCCGCTCGTAGTCCTCGATCATGCGCCGGAACAACTCGATGCCAGGGGCGTTCAGGGCGTCGGTGATCGAGTCGCGGAAGTTCGCGACCCGCTGCGCGTTGACGACATCGACGGAGGGGAGGTCGGCTTCGCTGAGTTTCTGGCGGGTGGCCTTCTCGATCGCCTTGAGCAGGTGGCGTTCCCGCGGCGAGACGAACAGCAGTGCGGTGCCCGAACGCCCCGCCCGCCCGGTGCGGCCGATGCGGTGCACGTAGGACTCGGTGTCGTGCGGGATGTCGTAGTTCAGCACGTGTGAGATGCGTTCGACGTCCAGACCGCGGGCCGCGACGTCGGTGGCGACCAGGATGTCGATGCCGCCGTCTTTGAGCGCCGCGATGGTCCGCTCACGCTGAACCTGGGGGATGTCACCGTTGATGGCCGCCGCGGAGAACCCGCGGGCGCGCAGTCGTTCTGCGACCTCCTCGGTGGCCTGTTTGGTGCGGACGAACACGATCATCGCCTCGAACTGCTCGACCTCCAGCACCCTGGTCAGCGCGTCCATCTTCCGCGGTCCGGCCACCTGGATGTAGCGCTGCGAAATGTTGTCGGCGGTGCCTATTTTCGACTCGACGGCGACCTCGACGGCGTCGTGCAGATACTTCGAGGTGATCGAGCGGATGGCGCGCGGCATCGTCGCCGAGAACAACGCCACCTGCTTGTACTCCGGGGTGTCGGACAGGATGCGCTCGACGTCCTCGGCAAAGCCCATCGCGAGCATCTCGTCGGCCTCGTCGAGCACCAGGTAGTCCAGCCGGGACAGGTCAAGGGTGCCGCGTTCGAGGTGGTCGATCACCCGGCCGGGTGTCCCGACGACGACCTGGGCGCCGCGGCGCAGGCCCGCCAGTTGCACGCCGTAGGACTGTCCGCCGTAGATGGGCAGGATGTTGACCTGCGGGAGATGGGCACCGTAGCGGCCGAATGCCTCCGCGACCTGCAGCGCCAGTTCGCGGGTCGGGGCGAGCACCAGGGCCTGGGTGGCCTTCTTGGTCGTGTCGATTTTGGACAGGATCGGGATCGCGAACGCCGCGGTCTTCCCGGTGCCGGTCTGGGCCAATCCGACCACGTCGGAACCGGCCAACATCGCCGGGATCGTCGCCGCCTGGATCGCCGAGGGAGTCTCGTATCCAACGTCGGAGACGGCCTGCAGCACCGACGGGTGTATCTGCAGGTCAGCGAATGTCATGGCGGGGCTCTGCGCACCCGGTTCGGGGAAAGTCATCGGACTTGTGAGTCTAGTGCCCGAAGTGGGACGAAATGCCCGCGGAACGCGGCACGCGGTCGGCCGTTGGTTGCGGCACCGACAACGATGAAAGCGGTACGGTGCGCAGTTGTGTGGAGGTCACGCAGGCAACTTCAGCGGCTCGCGGTTCCGGCCGCCGCCGTGGTCGTGCTGACGCTGGCCGGCTGCGGTTCCGGTGACTCGACCGTGGCCAAGACGCCGGAAGCAACAGCGAACAGTTCTGCCGCCCCGAAGCCGGCACCAGCCACCCCGCCGCCCAGCAGTGCGAAACCGAGCATGAGTGCGCCACCCGCCGACCCCTGCGCGGTGAACCTGGCCGATCCCGCGATCGCGAAGGCCGTTTCCGAACTGCCCAAGGATCCCCGCAGCGGGCAGGCCTGGAGCCCGGAGCCACTCGCGGGGAACTACGACGTGTGCGCGCAGTTGTCGGCGATCATCGTCAAGGCCAACACCAATGCCTCCAACCCGAACACCCGGGCAGTGCTGTTCCACCAGGGCAAGTTCATTCCGACCGGCGTTCCCGACACCTTCGGGTTCAACGGCATCGACACCTCGGCGAGCACCGGCGACACCGTCGCGCTGCAGTACTCCAACGGCATGCCCGGGCTGGACAGCATCGTGAAGTTCCGGTGGAACGGCAACGGCGTCGAACTGATCGGCAACACCGGCGGCTGAGCCATCCGGCACGCCGAAATCGACGGTCGGCGGAGGAAGTGCGAGGACCGTCTGCGAAACGCCGATTCGGAGTGTGTGGGCGCGCGGAGCTGTCGGCCGGCTGCCATACAGTTGCACCGTGTTCGTCGCCGACGATCAAGTCATCTACAGCGCATCGGATCTCGCCGCGGCGGCCCGCTGCGAGTACGCCCTGCTGCGCTCGTTCGACGCGCGGCTCGGGTGGGGCCCACAAGTCGCCGCTGAAGACGCACTGCTCGCCCGGACCGCAGAACTCGGTGGTGAGCACGAAGGGCGCTACTTCGACGAGCTTCGCGCGTCGTCGCAGGACAACGTCACCGTCATCGGCAGGCCGCCCTACACCGTCGCGGGTTTGAGCGCCGCGGCCGAGGCGACCATGCGCGCCGTCGGCCGCCGGGCACCGGTGATCTACCAGGCGGCGATGTTCGACGGCCGGTTCGTCGGCTTCGCGGACTTCTTGATCTTCGACGGCGAGCGGTACCGGCTACGCGACACCAAACTCGCCCGCTCGGTCAAGGTCGAGGCCCTGCTGCAGCTCGCGGCCTACGCCGACACGCTGGAGCAAGCCGGGGTACCGGTCTCGCCGCAGGTGGAATTGGTGCTCGGCGACGGCGCCACCGTGAGCTACCCGGTGAGCGAACTCCTTCCGGTGTACCGGCCCCGGCGCGCCGCGTTGGAGCGCCTGCTCGACGGGCATTTCGCCGGCGCGACCACGGTGTCGTGGGACGACCCGGACGTGCGGGCCTGCTTCCGCTGTCCCGAGTGCACCATCCAGGTCCGCGAGCACGACGATCTGCTGCTGGTGGCCAACATGCGGGTGAGTCAGCGGGCCCGGTTGATCGACGCCGGCATCACCACCATGACCGGCCTCGCGCACCACGACGGTCCGGTGCCGGAGCTCACCTCCAGAACGGTGAGGTCGCTGACCGCGCAGGCACGCCTGCAGATTCAGCCGAGGAGCGACGGCAAGCCGCCGTACGAGATCGCCGATCCGCAGCCGCTGACCCTGCTGCCCCATCCCGACAAAGGCGACCTGTTCTTCGACTTCGAGGGCGATCCGCTGTGGACCGCCAACGGTCATGAGTGGGGCCTGGAGTACATGTTCGGCGTGCTGGAGGTCGGCGGGGCCTTCCGGCCGCTGTGGGCGCACGATCGCGCCGGCGAGCGCCGGGCACTCGTCCGCTTCCTCGCCATGGTGCGAAAGCGCCGTAAGCGCTATCCGGACATGCACATCTACCACTACGCGGCGTATGAGAAGACCGCGCTGCTGAGGCTCGCCGGCAGCTACGGCGTCGGCGAGGACGAGGTGGACGACCTGCTGCGCAGCGGCGTGCTGGTCGACCTGTATCCCCTCGTACGCAAGTGCGTTCGGGTCGGCACCGAGAACTACAGCCTTAAATCGCTTGAGCCGTTCTACATGGGCTCCGAACTGCGAGCAGGCGACGTCACCACCGCCACCGACTCGATCACCCAGTACGCCCGATTCTGCCAGCTGCGCGCCGACGGCAATGACTCCGAGGCGGCGATCGTCCTCAAGGAAATCGAGGAGTACAACCGCTACGACTGCCGATCGACGCACAAGCTTCGCGACTGGTTGATCGGCCGGGCGATCGAATGCGCCGTGCTGCCGCTGGGCACTCAGCCGGTCACCGACGGCGTCGGCGTGGAGGACACCGATCAACTGGCGCGGACCTTGACGACCTTCGCCGGCGACGGTGTCGACGGCCGCACCGTCGAGCAGACCGCGGTCGCGCTGGTGGCGGCGGCGCGCGGCTACCACCGGCGCGAGGACAAGCCGTTCTGGTGGGCCCACTTCGACCGGCTGAACAACCCCGTCGAGGAGTGGGGTGACAACACCGATGTCTTTCTCGCCGAGCGGGCGTCGGTCGACACGGACTGGCACACCCCGCCGCGGGCCAGGAAGCCGCAGCGCTGGGCGAAGCTGACCGGAACGCTGGCGTCCGGTGGGCTCGACAAGCAGGTGTTCGCGCTGTACGAACCACCGGCACCGAGCGGGCTCACCGACAACCCCGACCGGCGAGCGGCGGGCAACGCGGACGTCATCGGCGTCGACGATCCCACCGTGCCGACCGAAGTTTTCATCTGCGAGCGGGAACCCAAGGACGGCGGGCGGTTCACCCAGCTGCCGTTCGCACTGACCCCCGGCGGCCCCATATCGACCACCAAACTGCGGGAATCCATCGACACAGCTGCCGCAGAGCTTGCCGCCGGACTGCCCGATATGCCGGGCACGGCTGTCATCGACATCCTGCTTCGCCGCCGCCCGCGCACCCGCAGCGGCGCACCGCTGCCGCACGGCGGTGAGAGCGCCGCCGACATCACCGCAGCCCTGCTCGACCTCGACTCCTCATACCTCGCGGTGCACGGGCCACCCGGAACGGGCAAGACCTTCACAGCCGCGAAGATCGTCGCCACGCTGGTGAACCGGCACCAGTGGCGGATCGGGGTCGTCGCGCAGTCCCACGCCGTCGTGGAGAACCTGTTCCGTGACGTGATCGGGGTGGGGGTCGACCCGGCGCGGGTCGCCAAGAAGAAGCAGTGCGCCAATGCGACCTGGCAGGTGATCGACGAGAAGGAATATCCGGGCTTCATCACCGACCATGCGGGATGCGTGATCGGCGGCACCGCTTGGGATTTCGCCAACGACGTGCGGGTGCCGACCGGCAGCCTGGATCTGCTGGTCGTCGAGGAAGCGGGGCAGTTCTGCCTGGCCAACACGATCGCGGTGGCACGCGCGGCGGCGAACCTGATGCTGCTGGGCGACCCGCAGCAGCTCCCCCAGGTCAGCCAGGGGCAGCATCCCGAGCCGGTCGACGCGTCGGCCCTCGGCTGGCTGGTGGCAGATCACCAGACGCTGCCCGAAGAACACGGCTACTTCCTTGACCGCTCCTACCGGATGCACCCAGCGGTGTGTGAGCCGGTGTCCCGGCTGTCCTACGACGGCCGGCTGCACTCCGACGAGCATCGCACAGCGGCGCGCCGCCTCGACGGACACCCGCCGGGCGTGCGGGTGCTGACGGTGGACCACCTCGGCAACTCCACCAGCAGCCCCGAGGAGGCGGACACGATCGTGGCCGAGATCCGCCGACTGCTCGGATCGGCATGGACCGACGAGCACGGCAGCCGGGCACTCGGCCCGGGCGACGTGCTGGTGGTCGCCCCGTACAACGCGCAGGTGCTGCTGCTGCGGGACCGTCTCGACGCGGCAGGGCTCGACGCCGTCGACGTCGGGACGGTGGACAAGTTCCAGGGCAGGCAGGCGCCGGTGGTGTTCGTGTCGATGACCGCGTCATCGATCGACGACGTGCCGCGCGGAATCTCGTTCCTGCTCAACAGGAACCGGCTCAACGTGGCCGTCAGCCGGGCGAAATACGCCAGCGTCATCGTGCGGTCGGAGACGCTGACCGAATATCTTCCGTCCACGCCGGGCGGCCTCGTCGAACTGGGCGCGTTCTTGTCCCTCTCCGCCTGTGCTACACCGGCGCAATGAGCGAGACCCTGACCGACCGGCTGTCCGCGATCGTCGGGTCCGCTCATGTCAGCACCGACGCCGACGTGCTGGCCGGCCGCAGTGTCGACCACACCGGTAGGTACTCCGGAAAGGCCAGCGCGCTGGTGCGGCCCGGCACCGCCGACGAGGTGGCCGCCGTGCTGCGGGCCTGCCGCGACGCCGGGGCACACATCACCGTGCAAGGTGGCCGGACGTCCCTGGTGGCCGGCACGGTGCCCGAGCACGACGACGTGCTGCTGTCGACCGAACGGCTCACCGAGATCGGCGACATCGATACCGCCGAGCGGCGTATCCAGGTCGGCGCCGGGGTGACGGCGGCGGCATTGCAGCACGCCGCCGCGAAAGTGGGACTGCTGTTCGGTGTCGACCTGGCGTCCCGCGACACCGCGACGGTCGGCGGCATGGCGTCGACGAACGCCGGCGGCCTGCACACGGTGCGCTACGGGAGCATGGGCGAGCAGGTGGTCGGGCTCGACGTCGCGCTGCCGGACGGGTCCTTGCTGCGCAGGCACAGCCACGTCCGCAGCGACAACACCGGCTATGACCTGGCCTCGTTGTTCGTCGGCGCCGAAGGCACGCTGGGTGTCATCACCGCCCTGGAACTGCGGCTGCATCCGACACCCCCGCACCGCGTGACGGCGGTGTGCGGGTTCGCCGACCTGTCCGCGCTGATCGCCGCCGGCAGGACGTTCCGTGACCTGGACGGCATCGCCGCTCTGGAGCTCATCGACGCCCGCGGCGCCGCGGTGACCGCCGAGTACCTCGGCGTGCCGGCCCCGGTCGACGCGGCGTGGCTCCTGCTGGTCGAGCTGGCCGGCGAGCGCGACCAGACCGAGGAACTCGCCGACGCGCTGGAGCGTGTCGAACTGTGCGGCGAACCGGCGGTCGGGGTGGACGCGAACGCTCAGCAGCGGCTGTGGCGGGTGCGTGAGTCGGTCACCGAGATCCTCGGCGTGTACGGGCCGCCACTGAAGTTCGATGTGTCGCTTCCGCTTTCGGCGATCGAGACATTCGCCGCCGAGTCGGCCGAACTGATCGCCATGCACGAACCCAATGCGATCCCCGTGCTCTTCGGTCATGTCGGCGAGGGCAACCTGCACCTCAACGTGCTGCGCTGCGCACTCGATGGCGAGCGCGAGGGTGCCCTGTATGCCGCGATGATGGAATTGATCGCGCGCAGCGGTGGAAATGTCAGCTCCGAGCACGGCGTCGGCAGCCGCAAACGCGACTATGTCGGGATGTCGCGCGACGACGGTGACATCGCCGCCATGCGCACGGTCAAGGCCGCGTTCGACCCTTTCGGATACCTCAACGCCGCAGTGCTTTTCGGCTAGTCGGTGCGCCGCATTGAGTGCCTGCCGTACGTCGACGGGTCGTCGGATTCATCCCGGTAGTGCCGGGCTTCGGGCCGTGGCGGGTACGGCTCCGGTTCCTCGTCGGGCAGCTGATGACGGGACGCGCCGCCCGCCGAGGGACGGTGGTGGGTGGCCTCCCTGTCCGACGGATAGTGGGCGCCGGCGTCGCCGTGATCGTCGGGGAGTTCGTGACGCGACGGCGACCGGTAGTCGCCCCCGAGGGGCTCGCCGCGGTAGTCGTCGAGGGAGTGGGGCGATGACCCGTTCTCATCACGGGCGGGGGGCCCGAAGTCGCTGACCGGACGGAACCGCTCTTCGGAGTCGACGTGAAAGCCGTTGTGGGCGAAACCGATCGGCTCGACGGTCCGCTTGGGCGGTAGGTCGTCGAACAGGCTGTGCCATGGCTCGATCTTCTCGCTGCGCCACGACTGCACCTGTTCGCTGCGCCACGGCTCCGCGCGCGGCGGTGTGCTCTCGACGACCGGCTCGGCAGCCGGTTGTTGCGGCGCCGCGTCGTCCAGCAAGTCCCCCGCAAGCGGCTGGTGCCCCCCGTGCCATGTGTCCTCCGGTGCACTGGGCGGATGCTCGACGCGCGCCGCCATTGGTGCGGTGTCGGCCTCGTCCGGCGGGGCTCCGTCATCGGCGACGACATCCGGACGCGCGGGCTCCGGGACCGACACGGTGTATTCCACATAGTCGTCGTCATCGACGAAATCGTCGTCGCCATAGTCATCGGCATCGAAGTGGCCTGGGCGCCCGGCGTATTCGGGCCGACGGTAGGCTCCGTCGTCGTAGCGGCCGACAGATCCGACGACCGGGATCCGCTCGGTGCGGGACTCCGAGCGGGGGTCGGCGTTGCGGTAGCCGCCCCTGCCCGAGTCCGGTCGGCGGGGCTCCGGGGCATCCGTGCCCGGTCGGGCGAAACCGACCAGGAACAGCGCCACGACCACTCCGAACAGCGCCACGAACGCCGGCAGCAGCAGGGACTGCGCCAGCGCCGACGAGAACGGCTCGTGCAGGAAGGCCGGCAGCTGCCGCACCGCACCCTCCGGGCGCTGCGCTCCGCCGGGTGCGGACGGCAGCTCGGCGCTGATCCGCGACGCCATGAACGCGGCCATGCTCGCGCTGCCGAGCACCGACCCGACCTGCCGGGTCGCGTTGTACACACCCGAGCCGGCCCCGGCCAGATGCGGCGGCAGGTTGCGGGTCGCGGTGGCGGCCAGCGGCGCCCAGATGAACGCCATCCCCACGCCCATCGCGGTGAGCGGCAGCAGCAGCCGCCAGATCGGCGTCGTCGGCGTCATCTCGATCGACAGCCAGGTCAGTGCGATCGCCAGGACGGAGAAGCCGAAGCCGATGATGGGCCGCGGATGGGACCGGTCGACGATCCGGCCCACCACCGGCGCGAGCACCCCGGTGGCGATCGCCATCGGAGCGGTGATCAGTGCCGATCGCGTTGGCGAGAGCCCGCACACCGCCTGGGTGTAGAACATCACCGGCAGGATCATCGCCGTGACGACGAAGCCGATCACCCCGATCCCGACGTTGGACAGGCTGAAGTCCCGGTCGCGGAAGATGCTCAGCGGAATGAGCGGCTCGTTCTTGTTCACCGACTGCCAGTAGACGAACGCCACCATGGACGCCACGCCACCGGCGATGGTGGCCCAGATCCACGGCGACCAGTTGTGCGACGGGCCCTCCTGCAGTCCGTAGACCACCAGGAACATGCCGACCCCGGACAAGACGACGCCGAGCGGGTCGAAGCCGTGCTTGTTGGTCGGCAGCACCGGGATCAACCACACGGCCAGGCCCAGGCCGATGACGCCGATCGGGACGTTGACGAAGAAGATCCACTCCCAGCCCAGGTGGTCGACCAGCACTCCGCCGGCCAGCGGCCCGACCAGGGTGGCGACGCCCGCGGTGGCGCCCCAGACACTCATCGCCACACCGCGCCGCTGGGGCGGGAAGATCCGGGTGATGGCCGACAAGGTCTGCGGGGTGAGCAGCCCCGCCCCGATGCCCTGGACCACCCGGGCGGCCACGAGCATTTCGATGCTGCCCGCCAGTCCGCACCACAACGAAGACAGCGTGAAGACGGCCAGACCGATCAGGTAGAGGTTCTTGGGGCCGAACCGGTCACCGAGCCGGCCGGCCACTAACAGCGGAACCGCGTAGGCCAGCAGGTAGGCGCTGGTCACCCAGATCACCGCGCTGTAATCGGTGATCTTGAGCGCGTCCATGATGCTCGGATTGGCGACCGCCACGATGGTCGAGTCGACGAGGATCATGAAAAAGCCGACCATCATCGCCCAGAGGGCGTTCCACGGATTCCCAGGAGGGGTGTCTGCGTTCTTGCCGGGCGGCACCCGAATCCGCCCCATAACCTTCGACGCCGTCATATCCCCACCTCGCTTCGGCCCACCACGATGGTGTCGGGTGCTGCGGCGTGATGCCAGTGCAACCGTCCCGACTGCAACGAGTCGACAAACTCCCGCAGCCACGTGACCTTGGCCTGTGTCGTCGCCAGCAAGTATTCCAGCGCAACCAGATGGATACCGGGTGCGGTGCTCGCATCCTGCAGAGCCCGCAGCTCTGCGACGCTGTCGTCCAGTGCCGATATCCGGCTGCGCACCGCGGCCACCGCGGTGTGCGTGTCAAGGTGGTGAATTTCGGCCAGCGCGACCACGAACTGCGGGAACTCATTGACCGGCGTGGCCACCAGTTCCCGCACCCGCTCGGTCAGGGCGGCCGTGCCGGCCTGCGTGATCTCGAACGTGGTGCGCTCGGGCCGCTTTCCATCGCGGCCGGTGCCCGTCGGACGGATCAGCTTCTCTTCGGCCAGCCGGGAGACGACGTGATACAGCGATCCGGGCCGCACCTTGACGATCCGGTCGTCGCGCCTGGCAATCAGCGTCTGGAACATCTCGTAGCCGTGCATCGGCCGCGTGCGCAGCAATGCCAGCACCGAGATACCCAACGCACTCAGCCGATACGCCACGCACCGCTCCGCCCCGTTTGTCGGCAGCCGTAGTCCGGGTCGACTATTCGGCCCGGAGTAATCCAGGCGACGGTACGGACTCACCGAACCGCCGACAAATCGGCGCGGACCGCATCACACCCGGGATGCGCCCGGTCGTCAGACCGGTTCGGGTACGGCGTCCTCGTCGCGCTCCTGCACGTCGTCGTCCGCGGGCGCACCCACCGTCAGGAACGCCAGCAGCGCGATCACCGCACCGGTGGTCATCACAATCGCCAGGGCGAACTCGTCATTGCCGAGCACCCCGACCAGCGGAGCGACCGCCGCACCCAGGCCGAACTGTGCGGCACCCAGCAGGGCCGCCGACGTCCCGGATGCCTCGGGATGCCGGGACAGCGCGACCGCGGGCGCATTCGGAATCACCACACCCATCGCGGCGAGGATCGCCCAGATCGGCAGGATGAAGCCCGGCAACCCGCCGGTGTGTGACCCGGCGAGGCCTACGAAGACGAAACTCGCCAGCGCGGACGCCACCAGCGCCCACAACACGATGCGCTGGGGGGAGAACCGCTTCAGCAGCAGCACGTTGAGTTGTGTAGCGCCGATCAGCGCCACCGCTCCGGCGCCGAACACCAGCGCGAAGGTCTGCTGATCAAGCCCGTAGTGGCCCTGCAGGACGAACGACGCCCCGGCGATGTACGCGAACAGCCCCGCCATGCCCAGCGCGGCGACCAGCACCAGGATCACGAACTTCAGGTCCCGCAACAGCCCCAGATACGTCGCCGCGATGCCGCGCACCCGCAGCGGCCGCCGGTGCGCGGGTGGCAGGGTCTCGGGCAGCGCCAGCGCCGCGACCAGCAGCAACGCCCCGGCGAGGAGCACCAGAACGGCGAACACCCAGTGCCACGAGGCGTGCAGCAGTACGGCCGCGCCGAGTGAGGGGGCGACGACGGGCGCCACGCCGAGCACCAGCATCAGCCGCGAGAGCACTGTCGCCGCAACGGAGTCCGCGAAGAGGTCACCGACCACGGCGATCGCGACCACCATCGCCGCAGCGGCACCCATGCCCTGCAAGGCCCGGGCCACCCCCAAGACGGCGATATTGGGCGCCAGCACGCACAGCACCGACGCCAGCATGTGCAGCACGATGCCGGCCATCAGCGGCCGCCTGCGGCCCAGCGAGTCCGACAGCGGACCGACGATCAGCTGCCCGATGGCCAACCCGGCCAGCGTGCCGGTCAGCGTCAGCTGCGCCACCGACGAGGACACCGACAGTTCATCGGCGATCCTCGGCAGCGCAGGCAGATACATGTCGATGGTCAGCGGCCCGAGGGCGACCAGCGCACCGAGAATCACGATCATCCTGCCCCGGCCGGGCGCGGTCGGGGCAGGGTCGGCCGGCCCGGACCCTGTCGAAGTTCCGTCGATAGTCACCTTCACAGCGGGCGATGTTGCCATGCAACCCGTCAGCGTCGCGCGTCGAGAAATCCTTCCCCGCCTCACCGACAGTGACAGGCGTCACTGTCGGGCACCCCGCACCCGGTTCCATTCGTTGAACAGCAGATAGCCTTGAGGCACGCCAGTCGCAACAGGAGGCCGCGATGAACGCCGGGTCCAGCACCAAAGGTCAGCTGCCCGCTACCGTCGATGACCATCCGGGCGCGGCGGCACGGGCACTCTCGCAGATCATCGAACGGGGCACGCGGGTGCAGGGACCCGCGATCAAGGCCTACGTCGAGCGACTTCGCCACGCCAACCCGGATGCGACCCCGGCCGAGATCGTGTCGAAGCTGGAAAAGCACTACCTGGCGGCCGTGATGGCCAGCGGTGCCGCCGTCGGCTCGGCCGCCGCGTTCCCCGGAATCGGGACGCTGGTGGCGCTGTCCACGGTGGCCGGCGAGACCGTCGTGTTTCTGGAGGCCACCGCCGTCTTCGTGCTGGCCGTCGCGGAGGTCTACGGAATCCCGGCCGATCACCGCGAGCGCCGTCGCGCCCTGGTGCTGTCGGTGCTGGTCGGCGAGGACAGCAAGCGCGCCATCGCGGACCTGGTCGGCCACGGCCGCACCAGCGGCGCGTGGCTCAGTGACGGAGCGGCAACGCTGCCGCTGCCTGCGGTGTCGCAACTGAACTCGCGGCTGCTGAGGTACTTCGCCAAGAAGTACGCGCTGCGGCGCGGTGCGATCGCGTTCGGGAAGATACTGCCGATGGGCATCGGCGCCGTCATCGGCGCCGGCGGCAACAGGGTGATGGGCAAGCGCATCATCGCCAACGCTCGCAAGGCGTTCGGCCCACCGCCCCCGCGGTGGCCGGTGGCCCTGCACGCACTGCCGTCGCTGCGGTCCGACGCCTAGCGCCGCGATCGGCCGCGCCCGTGGGTACCCGGGCGTAGCGTGGGCTATTGCCAGGTCGCGGCCCGTTGACGTGGTCCGGTGGGACGGTGAGGCGTTAGCCTTTAGACGGCGGAATGCGGGGTATCCACCGAAGAGCAGAACAGATGACAGAAGCGCACTCCAGACGCCCCCGACA
>JAOPWF010000823.1 GCA_025965815.1 Mycobacterium sp. | reverse complement strand
GGACCACGGCAGCCAGACCATCAAGTCCCGTGACTTGCAGAGGAGTTCGATGTCGGTCTCCACGACGCGGTAGACGCTGTTGTTCGCGTCGGTGACTTCGCGATAACTTGCGATAGTTGACGACATCCTTGATTCTCTTTTTCTAGGGATGGTTGAAGGGTCGCGCCTCGATGGCCTGTCGCGTGCGGTTTTCGCGATGGACATCGGAGCACTTGCTCGGCTCTGCACCGGGGGTATGGCCCCGTGCAGGCATTGGGTGGCGCGCCAGCGGTTTGGCGCGGTCGCATATGTTCTTGGCCTCATCCGCCGAGAGCAACAAGCGACCTCGGGGAGAACCTTGCTGAGCACCGGCTCACGGCCGTGCGGTCTATCCCATGACGGTTTCACTCCTTTGTGCGCCGGGCCGGGCCCGGACCGTTAGTGCGCCCGACGACGCCCGGCTTGTGTCGCTTAGATGGCTCCGGCACTCCTGAACAGCTCCAGCTGCTCCGGCGAGTAGCCGAGCTCTGTGCAGATCTCGTCTGTGTGCTCGCCCAGCATCGGCGAACGGATGACGTCCACTGGGGAGTCCGACAGCCGCAGCGGAGAGCCAACGGTCTTGTACGGGCCCCGCTCGGGGTGGTCGACGGTGACGATCGCGCCGAGATCGGCCAGTGTTTCGTCCTCGATCAGTTCCCTCGCACCGAGCACCGGACCACAGGGGACGTTGAGGGCGTTGAGCGCGTCCAAGGCCTCCCACTTGGTGTGCTGCTCGGTCCAGTCCTCGATGAGCGCGAACACCTTGTCCAGCTTGGGAAGTCGGTCGTCGGGCCGGGCCCAGTCGGGATGGTCGGCGAGGTCGGGCCGGCCGATCAGTTCCGCCAGCGGTGCCCAGACCTGAGGCTGGACGATCACGTAGATGTAGTCGTTGGGACCGCCACCCTTGGTCCGGACGGCCCATCCTGGTTGGCCGCCGCCGGACGCGTTGCCCGATCGCGGGACCTCGTCGCTGACGTGCTGGTTTGGGTACTCGCGGAGCGGGCCGCTCGCGAGCCGTTGCTGGTCGCGCCGCTTCACCCGGCAGAGGTTGAGCACGGCCTCTTGCATGGCGACCTCGACACGCTGCCCACGACCGGTGTCCGTGCGCTGGTAGAGCGCGGCCAGGATCCCCGCGACCAAGTGGATGCCGGTCCCCGAGTCACCGATCTGTGCGCCGGTCGCTGTGGGCGGCCCGTCCTCGAACCCGGTGGTAGCCATGGAGCCACCCATCGCCTGCGCGATGACTTCATAGGCTTTGAAGTTGAAGTACTTACCGCGGCCGAAGCCCTTGATCGAGGCATAGATCAACCGCGGGTTGAGTTCATGCAGCCGCTCCCAAGTGAAGCCGAACCGGTCGACAACGCCTGGGCCGAAGTTCTCCACAAGGACGTCGACGCGGGACACCAGATCGGTGAAGACCTGCTTCCCCTCGTCGCTCTTCATGTTGAGGGTGATGCTGCGCTTGTTGCAGTTCAGCATCGTGAAGTACAGACTGTCGGCCCCCGGCACGTCGCGAAGCTGACTCCTGGTGACGTCTCCGCTTCCCGGCGCCTCCAACTTGATAACGTCCGCGCCGAGCCAGGCGAGCAGTTGCGTAGCGGAGGGACCCGACTGGACATGTGTCATGTCGAGTACGCGAACGCCGTCCAGCGCCTTACCCACGAGAGTCCTCCAGGAGGACCGCCGTCTGAACCATGATCTCAACTCCCTTTACTTGCTGGGGGTAGGTGCTCCGACGTGATGGGTTCGGCAGCGTCGGCCTGAAGGCTCGACGTGGTGAGAACTCCGTCACAACATTGCATACCGTATGAGGTAGACAACAGTGTGGCCTACGCAACAACTCTTGTCTAGGGTTGCGGCGAGTTTTCGCGAAGACGTCTGCGAACCGACCGCCACACCACGTTGAGGGGGCGATGGCAACTCTCCGCACGGTCGCTCCGGAAACGTGTGGCCCAGACAGGGGACCTCACGTCGCACGAGGAGACATCAGCAGATGCATTCAAATGTCAGGTACACGGCCTCGGGATCGAGCACACTGCGGCCGAGAATCCTGCAGGGCCCCGAAGTAACTCCACCGGAAAAACAGGCACGCCGACTCGCCGCGGGATCGAATCGAAAACCGACGCTGCGTGGCGCGATTGGCCGGTATCGCGCCACGACGGCACGCCGACGCCATGGACCCAAGCATTTTCCGCTCGGACAGATGCGCTACTGGCCAATGCCCGCCGCTACCGGGCCCAGTTCCAACCCGGTGCGCCCAAAAAGCCGAAGACCGGCGTGGTGGTGGTGACCTGCATGGACGCCCGAATCAATGTGTACGCGCTGCCCGGACTCAGCGAAGGTGACGCCCACATCCTGCGAAACGCCGGCGGCGTGGTGACCGACGGTGTGATCCGATCTCTCACCATCAGTCAACGCCTGCTTGAGACCACCGAGGTCATGGTCATCATGCACACCGCCTGCGGGCTGCGCGACATCACCGACGAACAATTCACCGCCGCGGTCCAGGCAGACGTCGGCCTCTGCCCGACCTGGCGCGCAGGAACCTTCCGCGACGTGACGGCGGAGGCACGCCGGGGTGTGGCGCGCCTGTGTAACACCCCGTTCCTGCGCCAAACCAACGGCATCCGCGGATTCTCCTTCGACGAGAAGACGGGCGAACTTCACGAAATCTGTTGACGCTAAGACAGATTCAGGCGCCAGATTCGCGCGGCCGGCGGCGCCGAGACGGCGACAGTCAACCGGCGAGTGGCAGCAACTCGACCTGGCCGCCCGGCCAATCCGGTGGGAGGACGGCGAGAACATCGGCCATTGCCGGTGCGCGGAGGCTGCCGGGCCGATCGTGGCCGACCGGCACCACGATCGAGCCACGACGCACGGCGGCCAGCAGCAGGGTGTCCCGCACGTGCGGGGCCGGACCCGGCGCCAGCGTCGCGGTGACCGCGGGCGTGGTGTTCCGCCCGGCGAGACTGCCCAGCAAGGGGGCGAGCAGTGTGAGCACGGCGACCAGCGCCGCGTAGGGATTTCCCGGCAGGCCGACCACGAACCCGCCGCCGGGCAGGGTGGCCAGCATCTGCGGGTGACCTGGCCGGCACGCCACCCCGTCGACGACGATGTCCGCGCGCGCCCGCCTCAAAGCGGACCGCAGATGGTCGGCGGCGCCGGCCGAAGTGGCTCCGCAGACCGCGAAGACGTCCGGTTCGCTACGGTCCAACGCGTCCGCGAGCGCGGCTGGGTCGTCGTGCAGGTGGGCGGTGGCGGAGATCTCGCCGCCGGCCGCGCGCACGAGACCGGTCAGCATCGGGCCGATGGCGTCACGGACCCGGCCAGGCCGCGGCGGCCCGCTGAAGAGCAGCTCGTTCCCGGTAATCAGCACCTGCACGCGGGGCCGGCGATGGACGAACAGGTCGTCCTGGCCGATCCCGGCGGCCATTCCGACGACCGCAGGTGTCACCACCGAACCGCGCGTCACGAGAGTCTCCCCCGCCTCGAAGTCCTCTCCACGCTGGCGGATGTGCGCCCGCTCGCCGAGCGGCCCGGTGACACGGTGGCCATTGCGCTCGGCCCGCTCGTACGGAACCACTGCATCGGCCCGAGGTGGGACGACGGCGCCGGTGGCGATCTCCGTCGCCTGCCCCGGACACAGCGCTACACCGGCCGGATCGCCCGCCAGTATCCGGCCGGTCAGTTGCCACGGCGCTGGACCCGCCACGGCGTATCCGTCCATCGCCGCGACGTCACCCAGCGGTTGCGGGAAACGGGCGCACAGCGGGCCTGCCAGTGCCGCGCCAACGGCTTCGTCGAGCGGAAGCTGGACGGCGTCGAGGGGTTTTGCGACCTCACGGGCGATACGCCGTGCCTTTGGCCACGGAACCTGCATCGGTCCTCCAGTGCAGTATACTGTGTACACCATACACCTATCGGGAGTGTGACAGTGGGACGCGTGACCAGCAGATACCAAGTACTACGCATGTCCGACGGGATGGCGACGGCCCGCCCGGACACCCTTGCCGCCGAAGAACCCCTGGAGATCCGGGTGGCCGGTCGTCCGCTCACGGTGACGATGCGGACCCCGGGGGACGACTTCGATCTGGCCCGCGGTTTTCTGGTCAGCGAGGGCGTGGTGGCGGGCGACTCGGACATCGCGGCAATCCGGTACTGCGCGGGAGCGGTCGCCGACGGCGGCAACACCTACAACGTGGTCGACGTGCTCCTCGACGACGGCGTTCCCCTCCCGGACCCGTCGCTGGAACGCAACTTCTATACGACTTCATCGTGCGGCTTGTGCGGCAAGGCCAGCCTCGAGGCGGTGCGCACGATCAGCAAGTGGCGCGTCGATGGTGATCCGCTGCGCCTGACCGCCGCGACGATCGCGACCCTGCCGGAGAAACTCAGGGCGGCTCAGCGGGTGTTCGACCGCACCGGCGGGTTGCATGCGGCAGCACTGTTCGACGCTAGCGGGGACTTGTGGTGCGTGCGGGAAGACGTCGGTCGGCACAATGCGGTGGACAAGGTCATCGGCTGGGCGCTCGGCGCCGGCCGCCTGCCGCTGAGCGGCACGACTTTGATGGTGAGTGGCCGGGCGTCCTTCGAACTGGTGCAGAAGGCGGTGATGGCCGGGATCCCCGCCTTGGCCGCGGTGTCCGCGCCGTCGTCGCTGGCCGTGGATCTGGCCAGAGAGATGGGCCTGACTTTGATCGGTTTCCTGCGCGGATCGTCAATGAACGTCTATTCCGCCGGCGAGCGGATCACCATCGGCGAGGCGCTGCGATGCTGATCGTCCATGCTGGGCGTGCTGACGCAACGTTAAGAGTCAGACTTGGCAAGCCGCTGCTCGTGGTACACCTGCCGAGTCCGCTCCGTGTGCTGGCTCATGATCTTGCTCGCCCATTCGGGGTCCCCGGCCGCGATCGCCTTGATCAGTTCGGCGTGCTCTGACCAGGCGTCCTGGCCGCGCGGCTGCGCGATCAGGTGGTAGTACCAACGCCACCTGCGTTCGACGAGTCCGATGTGCTCGGCTAGCACGGTGTTGCCCGCGAGCGCATTGATCCTGGCGTGCAGGGCCGCGTTCGCCGCCACAAGCCCCTCGATGTCGTTGGCGGCCAGCGCGTTCAGCCCGTCCTGCTGCAACTCCCACAGCCGGTTGACGTCCTCTGCGGTGGCACGCTCGGCGGCGAGCCGGGCGGAATAGGTTTCCAGGACCGATCGGACGCCGAGAAGCTGGTCCGCCTCCTCCTCGGTAGGGCTGTGCACGAAAGCGCCCAGCGCGGGACGAAGGTCAACCCAGCCGTCGGTCTGTAAGCGCTGCAAGGCTTCGCGCACCGGCTGACGGCTGACACCCAGATACTCCGCCAGCTCGTTCTCGACCAGGTGCTGGCCCTGCTGCAGGGTTCCGTTCACAATCAGTTCCACGATGGCGTCGTAGACGGCCTGGCGCAGGGGCGCGGGGCGCTGCACCCGGCGCGCGGCTCCGTCGGCCAGCGCATCACGCGAAGCCTGGCCAGGCTCGCGACGGGTCGGGACGGGACGGGAAATAGCAGTCTCCTTCCTAAGTACGCAGATCAGCGTACAGGTTTTCGTATGCAATGAACCGCTGAAGCGCTAGGAGTAGCCGTTCTGGCAACACTTGAAACCGCCGGGCCGGACTCACCCTTGAAAGACAGACACCCCGGGTGCGGGAAAGTCCTGACCAGGACCTGTCCCACACCCGGGGTGCTGACTCTTTGCCCGCGAGCCACCGCGGACGCTAGTCGAGCACTAGCGCCGCAGGCTCTTTCTCCTCCTCCTCCGGCGCCCGCTGCTGCGGCTGCGGCAGCTTGGGCTTACGGAGGAGGATTGTCAGGAAGGCGCAGCAGACGCCGACCGAACCGGCGATCATGAACGCGGCGCCGTAACCCCACGTGTCCACCACGACCGATCCCAAACCGGCACCAACCAGGCCGGAGATGACCTTCGAGCTGTAGACCAGGCCGTAGTTGGTCGCGTTGTTGTTCTCACCGAAGTAGTCGGCGGTCATCGCCGCGAACAGCGGGAAGATCGCGCCGCCACCGAAGCCCGAGACCATCGACGCCAGCAGGAACAGCGGCATGCTGCCGATGGAGCCGGACAGGAACACCGCGTACTGGGACAGCCCCAGCACCACGCACACGATGATGAGCGTTTCCCGCCGCCCGAACCGGTCGGAAATCCAGCCGATCACGCCGCGCCCCGTGCCGTTGATGATGGCCTTGAGGCTCATCGCGAGCGCCACGATCCCACCGGCGAAGCCCATCTCCTTGCCGAAGGGCACCTGCATGGCGATGCCGAAGATGTTGATGCCGGCGGTGCAGAGCAGGACGAACCACATCAACGGAAGGATTCCGGTCTTGATGGCTTCCATCGGTGTGTACTGCTTCACCGCGGGCGGATTCTTCCGCAGCGCCCGAGCAATCCGCGGGTCGTCACTGGCACGCAGCGGGTCGACATGCGCGGGCCACCAATTTTTCGGCGGGTCTTTGAAGAAGAACCCGCTCACAGCCACCAACGCGGCCAGAAAGACGCCGACCGCGAGGAGGAGTCCCTCGTAGTTGCTGACATCCAGGTACGAGGTGAACAGGAAGATGAAGGGCACCGACCCGTAGGCGAACCCGCCGTTCACGAAACCAGTCTTTCCGCCCTTACGTTCCGGGTACCACTTGCCCACCATGTTGACGCAGGTGGCGTAGACGAAGCCGGCCGCGGTTCCGCCGAAGAAGCCGAATCCCAGGTAGGCCCAGAAGACGTTCGGCGCGTATGCCAACGACAGGTAGCCCAGGAATGCCCCCACCGCACCGAACATCATCGCCGAGCGGGCGGACAGCCTGCCGCTTTCCCGCAGTCGGCCGGCGGGGAACGCTACCGCGGCCTGGAAGAACACCCATACGCCCAGCAACCAGAAAATGTGGCTGCCGTGCCAGCCGTGTGCCTCGGAGAGGGTCTCTTCGGCCGAGGTGAACGCGTATTCGGACGAGCTGATGGCCATCATGGCGATCCACGGCAGCCACACCATCCACACCCGTGAACGCCCTAGGATGTCGCGGTCGGTCTCCCCGATCCGGTAAACCCTGCCGTTACTGTCGACTACTTCTCGGAAACTCGGCGGCGCTGTTGAATTCATTGTGCTGCAATCTCCTTCCGGTTCCCCTGTAACCGGCTCAGGACTGGTTTGGGCCACAGGTTGCTCAGTGACGGCTTGCCCGACGAGTGGGCATGATCACTACGAATACTGCATACGACATTCCCCACATGTGACCTATTCCTCGCAATGGTACGGAGAGTGGTCTCGGTCACACAGGGAACGTATACTACATACAATCTGCGCGCAAGTGTCATTCGTTTGCTCGTTTCGCTGAACGCCATACGGCTGCATGCGGTGTTCCATAGCGGCGGTATCGGACGAGATCGACGACCGCCGATCCCATTCGCGGTGGCCGTGCTGCTTGGCTGGTATCGCGGCGGGAATGCGTAACCACTCGCTGCGTGGCTGTCGACGTAGTTGGGCCATCACAACCCTCGGTTCAACTACTGAGCCTCCGGCCACCCCGAGCGCTGGCGATAACCGCCCAGAGGACCTCCTCCGAAGCCCTGGAGGCATGCGGACATCGCCAAGGCATACGTCCGCACCGTTGTGCGCCACTACGGCGCACGGGTGAAAACGGCTGGGGCAAAACCTGCTTCGCTACCGACACCAGCGGCTGGCCGCTCGCCGATTCGGAATTGAGGCTCCTCGCCCACCCGCAGTGTCCGGCCGCACGAAGGCCTCTGGGCCGGCAAGCCGAAACATCCCGCGTCGACTAGAGACGTGTCCCGTCTCCGATCCACCTCGCCCCCGCGCAGCTTTGGTTTCAGGAGTCGGTTGGGTTTCCGAGATAGCGGCCATGCTGTCGGTCACATGCAGTTTGGCAAGCCGGGCGCGTCGGCTGACGCGTAGTCGGCTTCCTGTAGACAAGTGATCCACGTCACGTTAAACTCTTCGCATACTGTATGCAATAGGAGTGAACATGGCCTACACCAGTGCCCCAGTCGCCGTCGTCGAAGTCCGCGACCTCCACGGACGTTCGTACCGAGTCGGTGAGCGGCCGCACGACATCATCGGCCACTCCCGGAGATGGATGCTTTGGCTCTCATGGGCCGCCATGGCCGGCATCGGCGTGCTGCAGTATGGGTACGGCGTCGCCGTCACCGCCCTGCACGTGACCAACGGACCGAGTGCGACGGGCGCACTCTGGGTGCTCGCCCTCTGGGTGGTGTTTCAGGCCGGCGCGGCTGCGCCTACGGCCGCGTTGAGCCACCGCTTTGCACTGGCTCCGGCGCGCGCAGTGCTCGTCGGCGCCCTCTTATGCGCCGCCGGACCGTTGACCCTCGCCTACACCGACAGCCTCGTGCTCGCAGTGCTCGGCTACTCCGTGCTGTGCGGCACCGGCGCCGGAATCGTCTACGCCACGTGCGCCTCCACCGTCGCGAAGTGGTATCCGGAGGAGCGCGGCGTCCGAGTCGGTTTCGTCACCGGGGCATTCGGTTATGGCGCCGTGCCGTTCGTTGCGCTCTTCGCCGCCGTTCTCACACCTGGAAATCGGTCGGAGATCTTCGCAGGGGTGGGTGTATGCGTCCTCATCGTCGTCGCGGTTTGTGGGGTCCTCTTGCGGGATCCGCCCCCGGGGTGGTGGCCACCCGAGATCGATCCCAAACTGTGGGCCATCGATAAGCGGGTGAACCGTAGCCTGCGCAATAACATCCCAGCGGTGCGGCAGTACTCACCTGGCGAGGCCGTCCGGACGCCTGCGTTCGTGGTCATGTACCTCATCCTGGTCTTCGCAGCCGCGGCCTCGCTCCTGGCAATCGTGTACGTCCCGTTTGTCGCGATGTCCCACGGTTTCTCTCTAGGCATCGGCGCAGCGGCGGTTGGTCTTCTTGCTGTCGTGAACGGCGCGGGCCGCAGCGTCGCCGGCCGGATCTCCGACCGATTCGGGCGACGTCAGATACTGAGCGCCGCGCTTCTGCTCGAGGGCTGCGCGCAGTTGGGGCTGGTCTATTCCGCGTCGGTCGGGCAGCCCGCAGCGTTCGTGGTCTTCGCTGCGCTCAGCGGGATGGCGGGCGGCGCCTTCTACCCGCTGTTCGCGAGCTTGGTTGCCGACTATTTCGGCGAGCGCAACGCCGTGCGCAACTTCGGCGTCGTCTACAGCGCCAAGCTGTTCGGGGGGATCATCGGCGTGGGGCTGCCCGCATTGGTGGTGTCCTCGCATGGACTCACGATTCTGTTCGTCGCCGCTGGCCTGCTCAGCCTGTGCGCCGCCGTCATGACGCGGCTGCTTCATCGCCCCGGATACCCGGCGTTCGGGCTGCCGCGGTAATGGAAGCCGTGCCCCGTAGCGCCGAGGAGCAGACCATGGACGCGCTTTCCTCTCAACCGATCTCACCGGTTACCGGCGGTGCTACGCGCCGCAGAATGCCTACCGCCCAAGGAGATCCGATGACCACCACCACTACCACCGACGTCGGCGAGCTTCACCAGCTGATCGACGGGTTGCGGCGGTGCGTGACATCGTTGGTGTCGAGCTACGGCGACGCGCCGGCGATGCGTCGCCTCGTCAATGACGCCGAACGCATCCTCAACGACGTCGACCGGCTCGACATCGACGCCGAAGAGCTGGAGATGACACGCGGGCTCACCCAACCCCAGCCGTCCGCCGAGAAGATCCTGATCCCGGACACCGACTACGACACCGATTTCTGGCGGGATGTCGACCACGAAGGTGTCGGTGGGCAGAGCCTCGCTGGCGCGCATGTTCCGCGCACCCGGAAACGCAGGTTCGTCATATAGACGACCGTCCGGGCGTTCTGAGGCAGCGGCGTTACGGCAGCAGCGCCGCAGCGGCCACCACGACGGGGTCGAGATGCTCTGTATCGGCGGCGACCAGTTCGATCAGCCGGCATTTCATCCGTGGGTCCCAGAACCTCTTGACGTGATCGGCGACCGCCGCAGCCGCCTGCCCGGTGGGCAGGTAGCCGAAGTTAACGATGATGTCGTTGACCATCCTGATCTCGGCAGGTTCGTTGTGCGACATGTCAGTCCACGAGCTCCGCGGCCAGGAAACGCTCCGCCGCCGATTGACCGTTCCGCTGGGAAACCGGGTGGGTGAGTGCCACCTGGACGGCTGTCACTTTGTACTCCGGGCAGTTCGTCGCCCAGTCCGAGTTCTCGGTGGTAAGGACGTTCGTGCCCGAGATCGGGTGATGGAACGTGGTGTAGACCACCCCAGTCGGCATCCGTTCGGATAGCTGCGCGTGCAGCGTCGTTTGACCGACTCGGCTGGCCAACGTGACCTCGTCGCCGTCGTTGATGCCCCGCACCTCGGCGTCGTGGGGATGGATCTCCAGCAGATCCTCGCTGTGCCAGGCGACGTTGGCCGTGCGACGGGTCTGCGCTCCGACGTTGTACTGGCTCAAGATTCGACCCGTGGTGAGGATCAGCGGGTAGCGGCGTGTGCTGCGCTCGTCGGTCGGCACGAACGGCGTCGGCACGAACCTGCCAAGACCCCTGGTGAACGACTCCACGTGCATGATTGGCGTGCCGTCCGGAGCATGCTCGTCGCAGGGCCATTGGATACTGC
>JAOPWF010000013.1 GCA_025965815.1 Mycobacterium sp. | reverse complement strand
CTCGCAACAGGGCACTGCTGGTGGTGCCGAAACGCGCGCACGCCGCCTGGCTGTTCGCCCGGCTGGCGCCCGGCCTGATGCAACGCCTGTCGATCCGCTTCATCGAACGGCAGCGGGCCGGCTAGCTCGCGGTCAACCGCTCGGTGAGGAACTCGACGACCCGCTTGCGCGCCTCGTAGGCGGGGTGCCCGTCGACCTCGCGGACCTCGCCGGTGAGCACCGAATGCGCCATGCGGCCGATACCGTGCGAATTGCCCGGCGACGAGTCGATCTCGATGACCTCGAACGCGTCGCCAAGGCGGTCCTTGAGCGTCTTGAAGCGCTCCCTGGGCACCGCTATGTCCTCGCTGAACCGCAGGCCCATCGCGCACAGACCCTCGTTGGCGGCGCGCTCGGCAACGATCTTCAACTCACCTTCGGACAGACCCGGATCGCGTCGGTGTTTCGGCGTCAGCGGCAGCGGCAGCGACGGCTGACTGAGCACCGGGGCGAGCACACTCTCGTCCACAGCCGCCGCGAGCGCGAACCCGCCGGTGAAGCATTCGCCTATGACGCCGACACCCTTGCCGGGGGTCTTCTCGTTCAGGTCGCGGGCCAGTGCCCGCAGGTAGAGCGCGACCGGCCGCTCCTTGTTGAGCGCAAATGCGGCGAATTCCTTTGCCACACAACCGCGCAGCAGCGTCGGCACCATAGCCGGACTCAGCGCAGGCGCGCCGGGAGTACCGAACAGCGACGGAATCGCGACGGTGAACCCGTTGTCCACCAGGTGATTACCCAGCCCCAGCACACCGGGGTGGATGCCGGGCATCTCCGGTATCAGCACGACGCCGGGACCCTGCCCCTTGCGGTACACATCGTGGGTGTATCCGGCGGCGGTGAACGGCTCGCAGGTCCATCCGGTGAGATCGGCTTCCGGTGCGCTCATAGGGTCTCCGTCTCTATTTCACTGGCAGTGGCGGCTGGGTCTGTGTCGCCGCCGCCAGCGTACGGAACTCCGCGGAACTTCCTGCGCCGGTTATCGCGACCTGCGCCGGTCCAGTTCGGCTGTCCAGTCGGGTGGTCCACACCGGCTCTGTTCCCTCGCCGCCTTCGTAGACCACCCACTTGGTGCCGTCCACGTTCTTGGTACCGGTCGGGGTCAGCTGGCCGTTGATCGAACCGACCAGCTTGTCCTCGTCGGCGTTGCTCTGCGCCAGGCTGAGGTACATCCCGGTCGGTGACAGGTAGCCGACGTTCGAGAGGACCGCACGCACCGGTTGACGCGTCGAGGGATCGGTCCGGCCGCCCTCGATACCCCCGCGACCGCCGGAATTGGCGTGCCAGCCGTCCGGCAGCTGTGGCAACCGGACGGGGAATCCGAGCGTGGCGGCGTCGGCCCGCAACGCCGCGTCGACGTCGTAGGACGGCACCGGCCCCCTGCCGGGTCCGGCCGGCTGGAACGAGCACATTCCGACGAGGCCTGCCAGCGCGATGCACGCCACCACCAGCGGCACGATCGACCAGAACATGTCGCGGCCGTCCTGCAACAGCCGCGGCTTGGCGGGCTTGGGCGCCGGCTGCGGCTGCGTGGTCACGATTGCCAGTATCCCAGCTCTTAGACGCCGACCCCTTTCTGGGACAATCAGCCGCATGACGACCTCACGTCGCGAAGCCCCGGACCGCAACCTCGCTCTCGAACTGGTACGCGTCACGGAGGCCGGCGCGATGGCGGCGGGCCGCTGGGTAGGTCGCGGCGACAAGGAAGGCGGCGACGGGGCGGCCGTCGACGCGATGCGCGAGCTGGTCAATTCGGTGTCGATGCGCGGCATCGTGGTCATCGGCGAGGGCGAGAAGGACAACGCCCCGATGCTCTACAACGGCGAAGAGGTCGGCAATGGCGACGGCCCGGACTGCGACTTCGCGGTCGACCCGGTCGACGGCACCACGCTGATGGCCAAGGGGATGCCCAACGCCATCTCGGTGCTGGCGGTGGCCGACCGCGGCGCGATGTTCGACCCGTCGGCCGTGTTCTACATGAACAAGATCGCCGTCGGACCCGACGCGGTCGACGTCATCGACATCACCGCCCCGATCGGTGAGAACATCCGTCGGGTCGCCAAGGTTCGCAACTCGACTGTCGCCGACATCACGGTGTGCGTTCTGGACCGGCCCCGGCACGCCCAGCTGATCGAGGACGTGCGTACCACCGGGGCACGGATCCGGTTGATCTCGGACGGCGACGTGGCCGGCGCGATCTCCGCGTGCCGGCCCGATTCGGGCACCGACCTGCTGGCCGGTATCGGCGGCACCCCGGAAGGCATCATCACCGCCGCCGCGATCCGATGCATGGGCGGCGCGATCCAGGCGGTGCTGGCGCCGACCGATGATGACGAACGCCAGAAAGCCCTCGACGCCGGCTACGACCTGGAGCAGGTGCTGACCACCGAGGATCTGGTCTCCGGGGAGAACGTGTTCTTCTCCGCCACCGGTGTCACCGACGGCGACCTGCTCAAGGGTGTGCGCTTCTACGGCGGTGGCTGCACCACCCAGTCGATCGTGATGCGCTCGAAGTCCGGCACCGTCCGGATGATTGAGGCCTACCACCGGCTCTCCAAGCTCAACGAGTATTCCGCGGTGGATTTCACCGGGGACCTGACCGCCGCACATCCCCTGCCGTAACACCGTCAACTAGCGAGGAATTCAACACCCATGGCCGACAGTGCTGTCGAAACAGGCGAGACCGAGTACCGCATCGAGCACGACACCATGGGGGAAGTGCGCGTCCCCAAGGATGCGTTGTGGCGTGCGCAGACCCAGCGGGCCGTGGAGAACTTCCCGATCTCCGGCCGCGGCCTGGAGCGCACCCAGATCCGGGCGCTCGGACTGCTGAAAGGCGCCTGCGCGCAGGTCAACAAGGACCTCGGCCTGCTCGACCCCGCGAAGGCCGACGCGATCATCGCCGCGGCCGGTGAGATCGCCGACGGCCTGCACGACGACCAGTTCCCCATCGATGTGTTCCAGACCGGCTCGGGCACCAGCTCGAACATGAACACCAATGAGGTGATCGCCAGCATCGCCGGCGCGAACGGCGTCCCCGTGCACCCCAACGACGACGTCAACATGTCCCAGTCGTCCAACGACACCTTTCCCACCGCCACGCATATCGCGGCCACCGAAGCCGCTGTGCGGCATCTGATTCCGGCGCTGGAGATCCTGCACGAGTCGCTGGCCACCAAGGCCCGGCAGTGGCGCACCGTGGTCAAGTCGGGCCGTACCCATCTGATGGACGCCGTGCCGGTGACGCTGGGCCAGGAGTTCAGCGGCTACGCCCGCCAGATCGAGGCCGGCATAGAAAGAGTGCGCGCGACGCTGCCGCGGCTGGGCGAACTGGCCATCGGCGGCACCGCCGTCGGCACCGGGCTGAACGCGCCGGACGGGTTCGGCCCGAAGGTCGTCGACGTGCTGGTGGACCAGACCGGTCTGGCCGAACTGCGGACCGCCACAAACTCTTTCGAAGCGCAGGCGGCCCGCGACGGGCTGGTCGAGGCATCCGGCGCACTGCGCACCATTGCGGTGTCGCTGACCAAGATCGCCAACGACATCCGCTGGATGGGGTCGGGGCCGCTGACCGGACTGGGGGAGATCACACTACCGGATCTGCAGCCGGGCAGCTCCATCATGCCGGGCAAGGTGAACCCGGTGCTGCCCGAAGCGGTCACCCAGGTGGCCGCGCAGGTGGTCGGCAACGACGCCGCGATCGCCTGGGGCGGCGCGGCGGGCGCCTTCGAGCTCAACGTCTACATCCCGATGATGGCGCGCAACATGCTGGAGTCCTTCACGCTGCTGACCAACGTCTCCCAGCTGTTCGCGCAGCGCTGCATCGACGGGCTCGTCGCCCATGAGGACCACCTGCGTGAGCTCGCCGAGTCCTCGCCGTCGATCGTCACACCGCTGAACTCGGTGATCGGCTACGAGGAGGCCGCCGGGGTCGCCAAGGAAGCACTCAGGGAGCGAAAGACCATCCGCCAGACGGTGATCGACCGCGGCCTGATCGGCGACAAACTGTCGCTGGAGGAGCTCGACAAACGGCTCGACGTGCTGGCGATGGCCAAGGTGAAAGACGGCGACCGCTAGACGATGAAAATCGTCGACCTGATGCGCATGGTTGCGGCCGGCGTTCCGGGGAAGGTGACCCGCGACCACATGGACCGCGTGGTGCGCGGCTACGTGGCCACCTACGCGTCCCGCGACGTCGACGCCAGGGCCGCGTTCCTGGCCGAAGATGCGCGGGTGGAGGACCCCGCAGGCAATGTCGTTGCCACCAGCAGGGATACGGCACTGACCTTCTTCCGCAATTCTTCGCAGCTCGGGTTCGCGATGGATATCCGCCCGGCCCGGGTGATCACGGTCGGCAATGAGGCCGTCGCCGTCGCCACCCTGTCGATAAGCCGCGACTCTCGCGATGGGGCGGACGTGGACCTCGTCATCCGGTTCACGTTCGATGCCTACGGCCTGATCACCGCCGTCACCAACTACTTCGACGAGTCCGGCGTCACCGAGGCCACGACGGGAGACTGACGGTGGACAACGACGAACTGCGCACCAGGGTCGGGGTCGCGCACCTGTTGGCCACCTATCAGTTTCTGGCCGACTCGGGTCAGACCCGCCAACTGGCCCAGCTCTTCGCGCCGGACGGTGTGTTGGAGATCGACGGGGCCGCCTACCAGGGACCCGACGGTGTGCTGGAGTTCTTCCAGGGCTGGCGGCGACGTTGCCCGGGGTCAGGCCCTAGGCCCCGTTGTTGGGTCCGCCGGAGTTCTGATTCGGGATGTCGGTGATCGGCAAGTTCGGCATCGGCTTGGGCGACGGTGTGGCCGGCAGCGTCGGGATTTCCGCTAACGGGATGTCGGTGATGTCGTTGACCGGCGCACTGTTGTCGCGACTGCCGTAGCTGGTGCCGGGCGCACGCGGCCCGAGCAGCTGGCTGACCGTCACCAGGTGGTAGCCATTGGCCTTGAGTACCGGGATGAACTGGTAGACCACGTCGACTGTGCTGGAGTAGGTATCGTGGAACAGCACCACCGAGCCGGGCTTGATCTGGGTCTTGAGCATGTATGTCGTTGCCGCAGTGTTGGAGTCGTTGATCCAGTCGAATGGGATGACGTCCCAGTTGATTTCGGCCAGGCCCTGCTGTTTGGCAGCCGCAAGCACGGCGTCGTTGATCAGGCCGCCGGGGGCGCGGAACAGCGTTGGGGTGTGGCCGGTCGCGCCGCTGATCGCGTCGTTGGCCTTGGACAGCTGGCTCGGGATGTCCTCCGGCGGGATCGTCGTCATGTTGGGGTGTTCCCAGGTGTGGTTGCCGACCTCCATACCCGCGTCGCCGATCCGCCTGGCACCCGCCGGGTTGGCCGTGACCTTGTTGCCGATCAGGAAGAACGTCGACTTGGCGTCGTTGTCGTTCAAGATCTGCAGCAGCCGGTCGGTGTATGGGCTGGGCCCGTCGTCGAAGGTCAAGGCCACACACTTCACCTTGGCGCAGTCGACGTCGTCGGCGCTGGCCAGCTTCACGTGGCCGGTGAGTCCACCGACCACCAACACCACAGCCGCCGCGCTGGCGCCGAGCACGGTCCGCCAATACGGCCAGGACGGGCTGTCTGATCGTCGTGGCACGCGGGAAGCTTACCGGCCCGGGCTGGGAACGACCGGAAAGCACCCGCGACGTCGAGTGTGAACCGCGGCGACGCTCAGGGCAGCGCGCCGGGGCTGAACTCCTCCAGCATCTCGGTGACCAGCGCCGCGATCGGCGAGCGCTCGCTGCGCAGCAGGGTGATGTGGGCGAACAACGGGTGGCCCTTGAGCTTCTCGATCACCGCGGCGACGCCGTCGTGCCTGCCCACCCGCAGGTTGTCGCGCTGGGCGACGTCATGGGTGAGCACCACCCGCGAGCCGGCGCCCAACCGGGACAGCACGGTCAGCAGCACGTTGCGTTCCAGCGACTGCGCCTCGTCGACGATGACGAACGAGTCGTGCAGTGAGCGGCCCCTGATGTGGGTCAGCGGCAGCACCTCGAGCATGCCGCGGGCCAGCACCTCCTCGAGTACCGCGGGGCTGGCCAGCCCCTCCAGGGTGTCGAAGACGGCCTGCGCCCAGGGGCCCATCTTCTCGCTCTCGCTGCCCGGCAGGTAGCCCAGCTCCTGGCCGCCGACGGCGTACAGCGGCCGGAACACCACGACCTTGCGCTGGGTCCGCCGTTCCAGCACGGCCTCCAGGCCCGCACAAAGCGCCAGCGCCGATTTTCCCGTGCCGGCCTTGCCACCAAGCGAGACGATGCCCACGCTCTCGTCGAGCAGTAGGTCGAGCGCGACCCGCTGCTCGGCCGAGCGGCCACGGAGCCCGAAGACCTCCCGGTCGCCGCGGACCAGCTGCACACGCTTGTCGGCGTTGACCCGGCCGAGCGCGTGCGAGCTGCCGCCCAGGAGCCGGATGCCGGTGTGGCACGGCAGGTTCCGCGCGGCTTCCAGGTCGATCTCACCGTCGGCGAACAGCGCGTCGATGTCCTCGGCGGCGGTGTCGACCTCGGCCATCCCGGTCCAGCCGGAGGTGATGACGTCCTGGGCGTGGTACTCGTCGGCCGGCAGCCCGACCGCGCCGGCCTTCACGCGCAGCGGAATGTCCTTGCTCACCAACGTGACCTGTTTGCCTTCGGCGGCGAGGTTCGCCGCGCAGGTCAGTATCCGCGAGTCATTGCTGTCGGTGCGGAAGCCCGCGGGCAGAACTGTGGGATCGCTGTGATTGAGCTCGACGTGTATGTGACCGCCTTGTGTCCCAACGGGAATGGGCAGATCCAGCCGGCCGTGCTCGAGCCGGAGATCGTCGAACATGCGGAGCGCTTGCCGGGCGAACCAGCCCAGTTCATGGTGGTGGCGCTTGGCCTCCAGTTCGCTGATCACAACAAGTGGCACCACCACGTCGTGTTCGGCGAATCGGGTACACGCCCAGGGGTCGGACAACAGAACCGACGTGTCCAGCACGTAGGTCCTGACGGTGTCCTGCGAAACCGACGGCGAATCAGTCACGTAAGCGCTCCTCGAGCCCGCGCGGCCCCGCACGAACATCTCGGCGGACACTGCGGCACCAGGACCGGGACCGGCCCTCCGTCATCGCAACGATAGGTACCGCCCGGATAGCAGAGCATGTCGCTAGCCATCGAAAGCGACGCTACCCTCGTCGCGGCGTACGCGCCGGGCAGGCGCGCCGCGTCCTCAAGCGGTGGCGTACTCGCGCAGTTCAGAACTGTCGGACAGACCCCATCCGGAGATACGGTGGGCGATCACCTTGCGCAGATCCGCGGGACCGAAGATGCCCGCGTCGGCGACCACCTGGACCTTGTCCTTGTAGGCGTCGATGTCACCGCCGACGACGCCCAGTTCCGCCGCGCGGCGGGAGATTGCCGCAACGGTCTGATCGTGCGTGTAACCCAGGCAGTGCTGTACGAGGTTGGCGAAGAACTCCTCATGCCGCTCTTCGTCCTTCGCGATTCGCTCGATCAGTTCGCGCAGCACCGGCTCGTCGATGTGGGCCGCCAGGTTGCGGCAGAAGACCGCGTGTGCCCGCTCGAAGAACGCCATGAACACCAGCGTCTCGACCTGGGTGTACCGGTCGGCGCGGTAGCCCTTCATCACGTGTTCGACGCGGACGTCCTCGTTGGCGGCCGGATCGATCTCGCGGGTCACCACCAGGTAGTTACGCAGCGCGATGGCGTGCAGATGCTCCTCGGCTGTCCACCGGCCGATCCAGCGGCCCCACTTCACCTCCAGGATGAAGTGCACGACGATCTCGCGGTGGTAGCCGGCGAGGTTGTCCTTGGTGATCAGCAGAATCTCCAGGGCGTCGGTGACGTGCTTGGGCAGCGTCACCTGCGAAGAATCCCAATCGTGCCCGCCCAGGAAGGCGAAGTTCTCACCCTGGTCGAAGGGCACGTACTCGTGCGCGAACCAGGGGTCCTCGGTCTCGAGATGCCGTTCGAGATTGCGTGCCACGACTGGCTCGAGTTCGAGAATGAGCTCGTTAGGAACAGTCTTCTGTGCCATGAAAGTAAATGTAACCCAGATTCACACGTTTCATGAAATCCGCTATTTCGGGGTGCCGAGAGGGCTCGCTACCCGTTGCGGCCGACCAGTTCCCAGTCCTCCAGGCCGTCGTACAGCGGAAACTCGCGGGCCAGTCGGGTCGCCCGCTCGCGCAGCGCGGTGACGTCCGTGGCCGACCCCTGGGCGAGCGCGGTGGCGATGACGTCGGCGACCGCACTGAACTCGGTGTCGCCGAAGCCGCGGGTGGCCAGCGCCGGGGTGCCGATGCGCAGTCCAGACGTGACCATCGGCGGGCGCGGGTCGTTCGGCACCGCGTTGCGGTTGACGGTGATGCCGACGTCGTGCAGCAGGTCCTCGGCCACCTTGCCGTCCAGCGGCGAGTCGCGCAGATCGACCAGCACCAGGTGCACGTCGGTGCCGCCGCTGACCACACTGACCCCTGCCTTGGCGACGTCGTCGGCCTGCAGCCGGTCGGCGAGGATGCGCGCGCCCGACAAGGTGCGCTGCTGGCGCTCGGCGAACTCCGGCGTCCCGGCGATCTTGAGGGCGGTCGCCTTGGCGGCGATGACGTGCATCAGCGGGCCGCCCTGCTGACCCGGGAACACCGCGGAGTTGATGCCCTTCGCGAACTCCTGCTTGCCGAGGATCAGACCGGACCGGGGGCCGCCCAGCGTCTTGTGCACCGTCGTGGAGACCACCTGGGCGTGCGGCACCGGCGATGGGTGCAGACCGGCGGCGACCAGGCCGGCGAAATGCGCCATGTCCACCCAGAGCACGGCGTCGACTTCGTCGGCGATTGACCGGAACGCCTCGAAGTCCAGGGTCCGGGGATACGCCGACCAGCCGGCGATGATGACCTTGGGCCGGAACTCGCGGGCCTTGGCGCGCACCGCGTCCATGTCGATGAGGTGACTCGTCGGATCGACGCCGTAGAACCCGGTCTCGTAGAGCTTGCCGGAGAAGTTCAGCCGCATGCCGTGCGTCAGGTGACCGCCGTTGGCGAGGTCCAGACCCAACAGCCGCTCGCCGGGACTCATCAACGCGGCCAGCACCGCGGCGTTCGCCTGCGCACCGGAATGCGGCTGCACATTGGCGAATTCGGCGCCGAACAACGCCTTGGCACGGTCACGCGCGATGTTCTCCACCACGTCGACGTATTCGCAGCCGCCGTAGTAGCGCCGGCCGGGCAGTCCCTCGGCGTACTTGTTGGTCAGCACACTGCCCTGGGCCTGCAGTACCGAGCGCGGCACGAAGTTCTCCGAGGCGATCATCTCCAGCGTGTCGCGCTGACGGCCGAGCTCCTTGCCCAGCAGATCGGCGATATCGGGGTCTACCTCGGCTAACGGGGCGGACATCACGGCGGTCGCGGGGCGGGCGTCAGGTGCAGCGGTCACGTGCCTCAGTCTATCCACGCAGCGCAGACGGGATCAGCGGCTCATCCAGCAACCGGCCAAACCGATCGGTCAGGCTGACACCGGCCGGGCGGGCGTCCAGCCAGCCCCGCAACAGCCGGTAGCCCTCGACATAAGTGCTGGTGTAGGCCCGCCACAGCGGCGAGGAAAGGAACCGCAGCATCTGCCGGGCGCGGCTGTCGTTGACCAGTAACCAGCGCCGCAGAAAATCCACCACGTCGTCGACGTCACGGTGTTCGTCGTGCAGCATCAGCGCGGCGTCCTGACGGACGTCGGCGAGCGCCGCCGTGGCCGCCGCGATCGCCTCGGACCGCTCGCCGTCGAAGCGAAGGCCCAGGTCGGCGTAGATCTCGCGGGCCCAGCCGCCCCAGTGTGGACCGATCGCGGCGTGCAACGCGAGGTCGGCCAGGCCTTCGGCCATCAGGCACTGCGGGGTGTTGACCAGGAAGATCGTCTGTTCGGTCTGCCCTTTGCGTTCTACCAACCCCGCCTCCTTGCGGCAGTGCTCGGTGTGGTGGCCTGGATAGGACTCGTGGGCCACCAATCGCGGCAGGTTGGACATCTGCTGCTTGAGGTCGGCATTGACGGCGACCGTCGAGCGGTAGTCGCCGAGGTAGTAGTTGAAGCCTGACCACGGCTTGTCGGTCACCACCTCGTAGACCACCGTTTCGGTGTCGGGCAGCGGGTACTCGGCCCGGACCCGGTCGCGCAGCGCACTGGAGAACGCCTCGATACACTCCCCCAGCCGTTCCGGCGGGATCTCTTCGGCGCTGCGGTGGGCGGCCATCCGCTCAGCCAGCGGCCCGGTGCCGCCCAGCGCCTCATCGAGTTGCACGTGGGCCTGTCGGTAGCGCTCGGGATCGCCCTTGCCGATCTGGACGTCGAAGTACGCCTCGACCTCGTCGACGAAGCCGACCTGCTCCCCTGCGAACTTGCGGCCCGCGCACGCCAGCGCCCGCAGGTGTGCGCCGATGTAGTCCGCCCGCTGGTCGTCAAAGCCGTTTTCTCTGGGCGCCTGCGGCAACGTCGCGAGCAGCCGGTCGGCCTGCTTGGCCAGGTCGGCGGGGTCGGGTGCCGGCTCGGACTCCACAGTGTGGCGCAGCGCCGGGTCACCTGTGAACGAATCCACATATCCCTGTTCCACCCGGTCGAATCGCAGGCCGAGCAGCAGGTATTCGCGGATGAGGGCAGCAGACTCCATGTGGTCCAACGCTAGCGGCTGGGCCCCACACGCTCACATCGTCGCGGTTACTGCAAGACTGGGCGCATGCCGCGGCTGAGCGAGCCGAGCCCCTACGTGGAGTTCGACCGGAGTCAGTGGCGTGCGCTTCGCATGTCGACGCCGTTGAAACTCACCGAAGAAGAACTGATCGGCCTGCGCGGCCTGGGCGAGCAGGTCGACCTGCTCGAGGTCGAAGAGGTCTACCTGCCGCTGGCCCGGTTGATCCACCTGCAGGTGGCCGCGCGGCAACGGCTGTTCGCGGCCACCGCCGAGTTCCTGGGTGAACCGCAGCAGCACCCGGACCGGCCGGTGCCGTTCATCATCGGCGTCGCGGGCAGCGTCGCGGTCGGGAAGTCGACCACCGCCCGCGTGCTGCAGGCGCTGCTGGCCCGCTGGGAACACCACCCGCGGGTGGACCTGGTGACCACCGACGGCTTCCTCTATCCGAACGCCGAGCTAGCGCGGCGAAACATCATGCACCGCAAGGGCTTTCCGGAGAGCTACGATCGGCGCGGGCTGATGCGGTTCGTCACGTCGGTCAAGTCGGGAGCCGATCAGGTGTGCGCGCCGGTGTACTCGCACCTGCTCTACGACATCGTGCCCGACGACAAGTCGGTGGTAAGGCATCCTG
>JAOPWF010000751.1 GCA_025965815.1 Mycobacterium sp. | reverse complement strand
ACGCAAGTCCAAACCCACCATCGCCGTCATCACGCTTGCCGGCCCCATCGTGAGCGGTCGCGGTGGCCCGCAACTGTCTCCGCTGGGCAATTCCAGTGCTGGCGGCGACACCATCGCGGCGGCGCTGCGGGAGGCCACGGCTGACGACTCGGTTTCGGCGGTCGTGCTGCGGGTGGACAGCCCCGGCGGGTCGGTCACCGGTTCGGAGACCATCTGGCGCGAAGTGACGAAAACGCGTGAAGGCGGCACACCGGTCGTGGCGTCGATGGGCGCCGTCGCCGCCTCGGGCGGCTACTACGTGTCGATGGGTGCCGACGCGATCGTGGCCAACCCGGGCACGATCACCGGGTCGATCGGGGTGGTGACGGGCAAGCTGGTGGCCCGTGAACTGAAGGACCGTCTGGGCGTCGGCTCGGATTCGGTGCGCACCAACGCCAACGCCGACGCGTGGTCGATCAATGCGCCGTTCACCGACGAACAACGCGCCCACGTCGAGGCGGAAGCGGATCTGTTCTACACCGACTTCATCCAGCGGGTCGCGCAGGGCCGCAACCTCAGCGTCGAAGCCGTCGACGCGGTGGCCCGCGGCCGGGTGTGGACCGGCGCGGACGCGCTGGAACACGGGCTGGTCGACGAACTCGGCGGGCTGCGCACCGCGGTCGCACGCGCCAAGGTGCTGGCCGGCTTCGACGCGGACACCGACGTTCGGATCGTCAGCTATCCGGGGTCGTCGCTGATGGAGTTCCTGCGGCCGCGCCCGTCCTCGCAGCCCGCCGCGGCGTCACTGTCCGATGCCCTGGGTGCGCTGCTCGGCCGCTCGGTGGCCGGGCTGGTGGGTCAGGCGGAGCGGTCGTTGACCGGTGCCAGTGTGCTGTGGATGGGCGACTACCGGTTCTGAGCGCCTAACCCGTCAGTGTCCCGCTGACGTAGACGATTTCACCGAGTGGATCGTCGTCGCCGAGATCGGGCAGCGGTAGCTCGTGCTGCGCGAAGAGTTCCGCCCGTGCGACGCCGTTCGTCTGCCAGCCTTTCGCCGTCAAGTACTCCAGAACGTGGCTGCGCTCACCGTGGAACAACAGCGACGGCATGTCGATGTCGAGGCCGTACGCACGGAAGATGTCGGTTGCGGCGCGGGCCTTCTCGGGGTCGAAGTCCTTCAGCCCGGGGACATACTCGGTGGCGATGGTGCTGCCCTGAGCGCTGAGCGCCGTGATGTTGTCGAACAGCCGGTCCTGCGCCTCGGGCGGCAGGTAAATCAGCAGTCCTTCGGCCGACCACGCGGTCGGAGCGCCGGCGTCGAAGCCCGCCGCACGCAGCGCCGCCGGCCAGTCCTCGCGCAGATCGATCGACACGGTGCGCCGCTCGGCGGTGGGAGTCGCGCCGATGCTGGACAACGTGGTCGTCTTGAACTCGATCACCTGCGGCTGGTCGATCTCGTAGACCACGGTGCCGGATGGCCACGGTAGGCGGTACGCGCGTGAATCGAGTCCGGAGGCCAGGATCACCGCTTGCCTGACGCCGGCCCCGGTCGCGTGGATGAAGTACTCGTCGAAGAACTTGGTGCGCAACGCCATTCCGTCGATCATCGCCTGCACCCGGGGCACCGAACCGGGGTCGATCGTGGCAATGTCGACTTCGCCGTCGACCATGTTGGTGAAGAAGTCGATGCCCACCGCCCGCACCAGCGGAGCGGCGAACGGGTCGTTGATCAGCCTACGGGGATCCGCGGACGCGATGGCCCGGCCGGCCGCGACCGCGGTGGCCGTCGCTCCCACACTGGACGCCAGGTCCCAGCTGTCATTCTCGGTGCGCGCCACGGTGGTTCCTCTACTTCAGGGTAGCGCTGACGTACTCGATGTGGCCGAACGCGGCCATCGTCGCGTCCTCGGGGAAGTCGAAGCCGTTGTCGGCATACAACTCCTGGGTGGTCCTGGCGGTCGGGGCCCAGCCGTGCCTGGAGAGGTATTCGATGACGCTGTTGCGGTCGCCCTGATAGAACAGCTCGGACATGTCGAGGTCGTAGCCGTGCTTGCGCCAGCGTTGGGTAAGCTGTTGTGCCCGTTCATCGTTGAGGAACTTCGGGTCGGGCACGTGCTCTGTGGCCACCCGGCTGCCCGGTGCGCTGAGCGCGGTGATGTTGTCGAACAGCCGATCTTGCGCCTCGGATGGCAGGTAGATCAGCAACCCCTCGGCGATCCACGCTGTGGGTTGCGTGGTGTCAAAGCCGTGTTCGCGCAACGCTGTCGGCCAGTCGTCGCGAAGGTCGATGCCGATCGGGCGCCGGTCTGCGGTGGGCGCGGCGCCGATTTCGGCCAGGGTCCTGGTCTTGAAGTCGATGACCTGCGGCTGATCGACCTCGAAAACCACCGATCCGGCCGGCCATGCCAGGCGGTAGGCCCGCGCGTCGAGGCCCGACGCCAGAATGACGGCCTGCCGGATGCCGGACTCCGCCGCACCGGTGAAGAAGTCGTCGAAGAATCGGGTGCGGACGACGATCCCTTCGGCCATCCGCTGCTCGCTGAACGCCGAATCGTCGTCGTCAATCTGCAGGTCCCCACTGGCCATCCGGATGAAGAAGTCGACGCCGACCGCGCGCACCAGTGGCTCGGCGAACGGATCGTCGAGCTGGGCGTCAGGTCCACGGGACGCCAGCGCGCGCGAGGCGGCCACGCCCGTCGCCGTCGCTCCCACGCTGGAGGCCAGATCCCAGGTGTCATTGTCGGTGCGCGCCATAGTGGTTCCTTTACTTCAGGGTTGCGGTGACGGAGATGATGTTCCGGAACGGCAAGAGCGCGTCGGCTTCGGAAAAGGGCAGCCCGTAGGAGGCGAACAGCTCGGACCGGGTCCGCGTCGACACCTGCCAGCGCTGCGCGGTCAGGTAGTCGACGAGCTGGCTGCGCTCGCCGTGATAGACGAGGTCGGACAGGTCGATGTCGAACCCGAAGTCACGCCACCGGTCGTTGAGCGCCTTGGCGCGTTCCTTGAGCATCGCGTCGACGTCGGTGTGATATTCGGTGGCTATCTTGCTGCGGGGCGCGCTGAGGGCGGTGATGTTGTCGAACAGCCGGTCCTGGGCGTCGGGGGGCAGGTACATCAGCAGGCCCTCGGCACTCCACGCGGTCGGCTGGGAGTCATCGAACCCACTGCGGCGCAACGCTGCCGGCCAGTCGTCGCGCAAATCGATGGCGACGGTGCGTCGCTCCACCGTAGGGTTCGCGCCCAGCTCGGCCAGCGTCGTGCTCTTGAATTCGATGACTTCGGGCTGGTCGATCTCGTAGACGACGCTGTCCGGCGGCCACGGCAGCCGGTAGGGGCGCGAGTCGAGGCCGGCGGCCAAGATGACGGCCTGACGAATGCCCGCTTCGGCCGCGTCGCTGAAGAACTCGTCGAAGGACCGGGTGCGGACCGCCATCCCTTCGGCCATCCGCTGCAGGGTGTCGTCCGGATCGTCGTCGGTGTCGGATTGACCTATCTCCCCGTCGAGCAGGCGGATGAAGAAGTCGACGCCAACGGCCCGAACCAGCGGCTCGGCGAACGGATCGCTTATCAGCGGGTCCGGTCCCCGCGATGCCAGCGCCCGTGACGCCGCGACCATCGTCGCCGTCGCTCCGACGCTGGAGGCCAGATCCCAGCTGTCGTTATCGGTGCGCGCCATTGTGGCTCCTTTACCTGAGTGTCGCGCTGACGTAGACCATGTCGGCGAACGGCAGGTCCTCGTCGGTGAAGGGCTCCAGCCCGTTCTCGGCGAAGAGGTCCCGGGTGGTCTTGCCCGACACGTCCCAGCCGTGGCCGGCCAGATATGCCGTGGCCTCGTTGCGGTCCTCCAGGTAGACGAGGTCGGTGAAGTTGAGGTCGAAGCCGTGGTCGCGCCAGCGGGCGGACATGGCGTCCATCCGCTCCTGTAACTGGTCCTGGTCGAGGTCGCCGGTGTTCGGGACACTCTCGGTGGCGAACTGACTGCCGGGAACGCTGAGTTCGGTGATCTGATCGAGCAGCCGGTCCTGCGCATCGGGCGGCAGATATCCCAGCAGGCCTTCGGCGATCCACGCCGTGGGCCGGCTGGGGTCGAAGCCCGCCGCCGTCAGCGCCGCGACCCAGTCGTTGCGCAGGTCGATCGCGACCGCGCGGCGATCGGCGGTGGGCGCCGCGGCGAGGTCGGCCATCGTCGTGGTCTTGAACTCGATGACCTGGGGCTGATCCACCTCGAATACGGTGGTGTCCGACGGCCACGGCAGTCGATAGGCGCGGGCATCGAGGCCGGCGGCCAGGATCACCGCCTGGCGGATGCCCGTCTCCGTCGCCGCCAGGAAGAACTCGTCGAAGTATTTGGTGCGGACCGCCATCGCGTCGGTCATCCGCCGCATGCCGAGATTCGGATCGTCGTCGATGGCGCTGGGATCCAGTTCGCCGCTGGCCAGCCGGGTGAAGAAGTCGACGCCGACCGCCCGGACCAACGGCTCGGCGAACGGATCGTCGATCAGTGGATCGTCAACCTTGGATGCCACCGCTCTGGCCGCCGCCACCATGGTGGCCGTGGCCCCGACGCTACTGGCCAGGTCCCACGTGTCGTTGTCTGTCCGCGCCATGTTCAACCCCTTTTACCCAACTGACGTCACAGTGCCGTTACCACCCGATACTTAGTCTATGTAACGAGCCATCGCCGACTGTACGCTCACTATCTGGGAGCTCCGGCGGCCCGCGTCAGCCCTTATCGGATGCGGGGCAGGTGGGGTCAACTGTTACTCTCGTAGACTGTTTGATGCGCAACTCTGCAGGCCCCGAGCCTGCCCGGGGTCCGCATGTGAATTGACTAACCCGACGCTGGTCAGACCAGCCCCATTGGCAGGCCGCGACCAGAACTCGGCTGCGCAGGAGGAAGAGTGCTCTCGGCTTTCATCTCTTCGCTCAGGACAGCCGACCTGAGGCGGAAGATCCTGTTCACCCTCGGTGTGGTGATCCTGTATCGGTTGGGCGCCTCGTTGCCGTCCCCGGGGGTCAACTACCCCAATGTGCAGAAGTGCATCGCGCAGGTCAGCGGCGGTGATTCGGCCCAGATCTACTCGCTGATCAACCTGTTCTCCGGTGGCGCTCTGCTGCAGTTGACGGTGTTCGCCGTCGGTGTGATGCCCTACATCACGGCCAGCATCATCGTCCAGCTGCTGACGGTGGTGATTCCGCGCTTCGAGCAGTTGCGCAAGGAAGGCCAGTCCGGCCAGGCCAAGATGACGCAGTACACCCGCTACCTGGCGATAGCGCTGGCCGTCCTGCAGGCCACCAGCATCGTCGCGTTGGCCGCCAACGGCGGGCTGCTGCAGGGGTGCACCTACGACATCATCGCTGACCAGAGGATCTTCACGCTGGTGGTCATCGTGCTGGTGATGACCGCCGGCGCGGCCCTGGTGATGTGGATGGGCGAGCTGGTCACCGAGCGTGGCATCGGCAACGGCATGTCGCTGCTGATCTTCGCCGGTATCGCCGCCCGGATCCCATCCGAAGGCAAGACGATCCTGGACAGCCGCGGCGGACTGGTGTTCGCGGCCGTCTGCGTGGCAGCGCTGATCATCATCGTCGGCGTGGTGTTCGTCGAGCAGGGCCAGCGCCGAATCCCGGTCCAATACGCGAAGCGGATGGTGGGCCGGCGAATGTACGGCGGCACCTCCACCTATCTGCCGCTGAAGGTCAACCAGGCGGGTGTCATCCCCGTCATCTTCGCGTCGTCGCTGATCTACATACCGCACCTGATCACCCAGCTGGTCCAGGGCGGTAAAGGCGCCGGCAACAGTTGGTGGGACAAGTTCGTCGGCAATTACCTGAGTAACCCGAGCAGTCCGGTCTATATCGGCATCTACTTCGGGCTGATCATTTTCTTCACTTATTTCTACGTCTCGATCACGTTCAACCCCGACGAGCGTGCCGACGAGATGAAGAAATTCGGCGGCTTCATCCCCGGTATCCGGCCCGGCAAGCCGACCGCCGATTATCTGCGCTACGTGCTCAGCAGGATCACCCTTCCGGGCTCGATCTACCTGGGCCTGATCGCCGTGTTGCCCAACCTCTTCCTGGAGATCGGCAACGGCGGAGGCGTACAGAACCTGCCGTTCGGCGGCACAGCGGTTCTGATCATGATCGGCGTCGGGTTGGATACGGTCAAACAGATCGAGAGCCAGCTCATGCAACGTAACTATGAAGGGTTCCTGAAGTGAGAATCGTTCTGCTCGGACCGCCTGGCGCGGGCAAAGGCACGCAAGCCCAGAAGCTGTCCGAGAAGCTCGGTATCCCACAAATCTCCACCGGGGACCTTTTCCGGCACAACATCAGCGCCGACACCAAGCTCGGCCTGGAGGCCAAGCGCTACCTCGACGCCGGCGATCTGGTGCCCAGCAGCCTGACCAACGCCCTGGTCGACGACCGGCTCAACGACGAGGACGCCGCGGGCGGCTTCATCCTCGACGGGTTTCCCCGCTCGGTCGAACAGGCCGAGGCGCTGCGGAAGATGCTGGATGATCGGAACACCAAGATCGACGCAGTGCTGGAGTTCCGCGTCGACGAGGAGGAGTTGCTGGACCGGCTCAAGGACCGCGGCCGCGCCGACGACACCGAGGACGTCATCCTCAACCGCATGAAGGTCTACCGGGACGAGACCGCGCCCCTACTGGACTACTACAGCAACAGCCATGAGCTCAAGACCGTGGACGCGGTCGGCACCGTGGACGAGGTCTTCGCCCGGGCGCTGCGAGCCCTGGGCAAGTAACCCATGATCGCCCTGCCGGGGCTGCGGAACCGCAAGGTCGTCGCGCAGCGCAGCACCGGTGAACTCGACGCGATGGCGGCCGCCGGATCATTGGTCGCCGCTGCCCTGCTGGCGGTTCGCCGGGCCGCGGTCCCCGGAGTCACCACGCTCGGCCTCGACGAGATCGCCGAAACGGTGATCCGCGACGGCGGCGGTATCCCGTCGTTCCTCGGCTATCACGGGTTTCCGGCCAGTATCTGCGCATCGGTCAACGACCGGGTGGTGCACGGCATCCCGTCGGCGGGGGAAACGCTGGTGTCCGGTGACCTGGTGTCCATCGACTGTGGGGCCATCGTGGACGGCTGGCACGGCGATTCCGCGGTCACGTTCGGTGTCGGTCCGCTGATCCCCGTCGACGAGGCGCTGTCGCAGGCCACCAAGGAGTCGATGGAAGCCGGCATCGCCGCGATGGTGCCGGGCAACCGGCTGACCGACGTCTCGCACGCCATCGAAGCAGGGACGCACGCTGCCGAGGAGCGCTACGACCGCAAATTCGGCATCGTCGCGGGATACGGCGGTCACGGCATCGGCAGGCAGATGCACATGGACCCGTTCCTGCCGAACGAGGGTCCGCCGGGGCGCGGGCCGCTGCTGGCACCCGGTTCGGTATTGGCCATCGAGCCGATGCTCACCCTCGGAACGTCGAAGACCGTTGTGCTGGAGGACGAGTGGACCGTCGTCACCGCCGACGGTTCGCGCGCCGCACACTGGGAGCACACCGTCGCCGTGACCGACGACGGCCCGCGAATTCTCACCCAATAAAGCGCCGGTATGTAACGCCACGGGGCCAATAAGAGAAAAGCCAATTGAGCCGCTCGCGCAAAATGCATAGTACTGAACCAACCTCCCGCCGATCTCGTGTATCTGGCGGGAGGTTGGTGATGGACGATCCGGAGGCCGCCTTGATGCGGGTGCTCTACGACGAGCACTCCGCCGCTCTGTGGCGGTATGCGATGCGGCTGACTGGTGACCGGGCCCGTGCCGAGGACGTCGTGCAGGAGACGTTGCTACGCGCATGGCAGCACCCCGAGGTGACCGACGACAACGAGAGGTCGGCACGGGCCTGGCTCTTCACCGTCGCTCGGAACATGATCATCGACGAACGGCGCAGCGCGAGGTATCGCAACGAGTCCGGCACCGGCGACCCCGAAGGACTGCCCGAGCGGGCCGGCCCCGACGAAGTCGATTCGGCGTTGGACCGCCTGCTGCTCAGCGGCGCGATGGCGCAGTTGTCTCCTGAGCACCGCGCAGTGGTCCGGCGCTCCTATTACCAGGGGTGGACCACCACGCAGATCGCGGACGACCTTCAGATTGCGGAGGGAACGGTTAAGTCGAGGCTGCATTACGCTGTACGGGCGCTCAGACTCACATTGCAGGAAATGGGGGTGACACGATGACGCAGTCCGATGGTTGGGGCGGACCGCGCGCCGGTGAGTGGACAGGTCGCGATCACGGGGCTGACGATCCATACGCGATGTGGGACGCGGCGTACGTGCTGGGTTCGCTGACAAGTGGTGAGCGTCGTGAATACGAGGCGCACCTCAGTAGCTGCGGGCAGTGCCGCGAGGCCGTTTCCGCGCTGAGCGGCATGCCGGCGCTGCTGGCGCTGCTGGACCGCGACGAGGTGGCCGGCATTGACGACGACCTTCCCGAGCCGCCGCCGATGCGACCCGAAATCCTGGAGACGCTGCTGGCCAAGGTCAGCTGGCGACGAAAGCGGTCGCGCTTCCTGACCTGGGGCGTGGTTGCCGCGGCCGCGGCGGTGCTGGCTGTCGGGCTTGTGGTGGCGCTCCGGCCCAACTCGGTGATGACGTCGCCCGAGCCGCCGCGCGCGACTGCGTCGGCGATGACGATGACGCCGGTGGCGTCCAACTCTTTGGACGCGAGTGTCAGCGTGTCCAGTCACGGTTGGGGAACCCGCGTCGAGATGACCTGTTTCTACCACGATTCCAAAAACCATGACGACGGGGCCGGTGACAAGCTGGCCATGGTGGTGGTCGGTCGTGACGGTAGTCACACACAGCTCGCAACATGGATGGCACTTACAGGTGTCACCGCGCTTCCGGGCGGCAGCACGTCGATGCCGATCGACGAAATCGTTGCAGTGCAAGTGGTTTCCTCCGACACGGGAGATGTGCTTCTGCAGCGAAACCTGTGAATCTGAGCCTGCGGTGAACCGAAGTTACTCATCGGTCGTGTCACTTGCAGGTTCGTTAGGCAGGTGAAAGATGCTCAGAAAGCACCGCGTGGTCGACCATATCGTCGACTATCTGGCGGCGTCCGGTGTGGAGTTCGTGTTCGGCGTGGATGGCGCGAACATCGAGGATCTCTACGATGCGGCGCACTTTCGTGACGATCTGACCGCGGTGCTGGCCAAGCATGAGTTCTCGGCGGCGACGATGGCCGATGGTTACAGCCGCGCCGGTGGGGGGTTCGGGGTGGTCGCGGCCACCTCCGGTGGTGGTTGCCTGAATCTGGTCCCGGGCCTCGGTGAGTCGCTGGCCTCGCGGGTTCCGGTGCTGGCGCTGGTGGGGCAGCCGCCGACGACGTTGGACGGGCGCGGCAGTTTTCAGGACACCAGCGGTGCCAACGGCGCCCTCGATGGTGCGGCGTTGTTCTCGGCGGTGTCGGTGTACTGCCGGCGGGTGCTGACTCCCGGCGACATCGTGGCGGCGTTGCCCGAGGCCATCGCGGCCGCCCGCACCGGCGGTCCCGCGGTGTTGCTGCTGCCCAAGGACGTCCAGCAGGGTGCGGTCGGTACGAACGGTTTCCACGTCAACTGGTCTGCGCCGGCGGTGAACGGGTCCGCCGAAGCGCCGGGTGACCCGCGCTCCATCGTGGGGGCACTGCGCCGCGCCCGCGGCGCGGTGACGATCATCGCCGGTGAGCAGGTGGCGCGTGATGATGCCCGCGCCGAGCTGGAACAACTTCGGGCGGCGATCGGCGCCCGGGTAGCCACCGTTCCGGACGCGAAGGATGTCAGCGGATCCCCGGGTCTGGGGTCGTCGGCGGCGCTCGGGGTGACCGGTGTGATGGGCCATCCCGGAGTCGCCGCGGCGGTGGCCGACAGCCAGATGTGTCTGATAGTCGGAACCCGGCTCTCGGTGACAGCGCGGACGGGTCTGGACGACGCGTTGGCCTCGGTGCGGACGGTGTCGATCGGTTCGGCGCC
>JAOPWF010000721.1 GCA_025965815.1 Mycobacterium sp. | reverse complement strand
GCAACCACTTCGCACTCGCCCTTCGCCACGATCGCGTCGATGAGTTCGCCGGCCTGGCGACGCAACTCGGGCTCACGCTCGGCCATCTTCCTGGGGCTGAAGAACGGGTCCAGCATGCGGCGGAACCGGGTGTGGTCCGGCGGATCGATCGCGATAGGGACGAGTGGGACCGGGCTGCCCAACACGTCGAAAGCCTTCGCCGACGAGAAGATCTGCGGCTTCTTGGCGGCGAACTCCACCGCCGCTGCGCTGGTGAGCACGACCTCCTCCCCCGAAGTCACCGCTTCGCCCGCTTCGCGCAGTTCCCGCCACGCGCGTGAACGGTCCTCCGCGAAGGGCAGATCGTTGATGTTCGCGGTCCCGTTCAGGCTGAGTTCCGTCATGTGGGGAGTGATCCTCTCTCGGACGCGGCATCGCGCCAGGGCAATATATGACAGCAGACTGTCATATATGGAAAAGTATCGTCCGCCGGGCAACGGGTGTCAACGACCCACCACAGACTTGCGGCCGTTGTAATCTCGGAGCGACCGATGTAGCCAAGGAGGATGGCAGATGGCGCGGGGAGACCGTTCGCCTCGGGGCGAGCACGCGGACCGTACCCGGATGGCGTTGCTCGAGGCGGCATTGAACCTCTTCAGTGCCAACGGCTATGACCAGACGACCACCGACGAGATCGCCGAGAGCGCAGGCGTTTCGCCCCGCACGTTCTTTCGGTATTTTCCGACCAAAGAATCGGTGCTGTTCTTCGGAGAGTACGACTTCATCGACGCCGTCAGCGGGGTCTATCTGGCACAGCCGGAGGAAGCCTCCGACTTCGAGGCGATGGCGAACTCCTTCGCGCTGCTGGCGCCGGGCCTGAAGCGGATCCGTAAGCGGATCGCCCAGTATCACGAGGCGGTCGCCTCGTCGCTGGTCCTGCTCGGACGCGAGCGCAAGAACCACGAGGCCAATGCCGAGGTCGTTGCGAAGGTGGTCGCCGAACGGCGGCACCTGCCGGCCCCGGACGACGAGTGCCGACTGCTCGCCTCTATCGGGATGCTGCTGGTGGAGCGGGCGCTCAACCGGTGGCTGAAGTCCTCCGGCCAGATGCTGGACGACATCATCCGCCAGGAGTTCGCCGCGTTGCCGGCCGTGCTCAAGTAGTCCGAGCGCGTCAGCCGCGGATCATCGCGAAGGATCATCAAACCGGGTGCCGTCCGGGCAGCGCCGCGGCGTGTCCGGTCCGCACAACTGTGTGCGCAGGTATGTGGGGTAGACCTTCGTCGGGCCGGCGTACAGGCCGGCGAAGTTGACTGGGATGTCGTAGACCCCGATCGCCACCACGTGCAGGAAGCCGGTGATCGCCAGCAGGCTGATGACCTGCTTGGTGCGCGCGCCGAGTTTCATCGAGTCGATGCCGCGTTCGACGGCGGTGCGACCGGGGGCGTCGCGGAAGAACAGCAGTCCGCCGCTGGCGGTAAGGACGAGCGACCACAGCATCGGGCCGTAGATCGGCATCTGGTAGATCTCTCCCGCCCACAGCGTCAGCGCAGGCGGCGTGGCCGGGTAGGCCACCAAACCGGTGTGCACCGCAATGATTTCGAGCGGAAACTCGATGAGGTACACCGCCAGCCAGCCGCAGCAGAACGTCCGCACCGGCCCCAGTGCGGGCCAGCGTCGGCGGGCGCGGCCCATCGCCCAGCGCCCGACGGACCCCAGAGTCAAGGGCATCCACACATAGGACAGACCGATCATCAGCATCGGCTCGGCCATCAGCCGGCCGTCGGGGCTGAGCCAGCCCGGGATGTTCTCGACCCACGCGCCGAAGTTCACCAGCGTGGCGTTGTAGAACAGGGCGGGCTGGAACCAGTTGATCAGCGGGTCATGCCACCACGCGATGGCAGAGCCGATCACCACCATCGCTTCGGTGCACAGCCGGCGTTCGCGCAAACTCTTGCGGACGACATACGTGATGACCGACAGCGCCAGGATCGGCGTGATGATTTGAAAGGCCAGTGTCGCAATCCGTGTCAGGGTGGGGACCGGATCGGGCCCGGGGTCGGCGGGTGTGGCGTCACCAGACACGATCCAGGCGGTGAAGATGTACGCGGCAAAGACAACGCACAGCGCGCCGATCGTCGCCCAGATCAGCACGGGACGTACCGTGCGGAGTGGGGCCGGTGCTTCCTTCGGCTGAACTTCAGCTGGAGCCTTGAGATCCGTCACGGCGACACCCCTCCTTTGGCGACACTGAGTCCAACCAAAGATGGCAGTTCACTGTCACATAGTCAATTCCCAGGTGCGTCGTTCCGGTTCCACTCGATCCAGCCGACCCCGATGCGACCGTCGTCGGTGGTGACCGTTGCCCAGGCTCGCGGAAATTGAGAGACCCGTCCGTCCGGCGCAGTCAATCGGAGCGGCGCATGGCCACGGATGTCGAGGCTCGCGCTGATCCCGCCCGGACTCAGCGTGAGCGACGTGGACTGCGGTAATCCGTTCTCGGCGAAGCTTTCCCGCACCGCCACCGTTTGAAGTTCGACCAATGGCTTGCCCGGGCTCTGCACGTAGCCGATACCGATGTTGGGCGCCTCGGGTATTCGCAGATCCAGGGCGTGCATCCGGGTTTCGTCGATCAGGTGCAGCGCCGACCACACCCAGTCCATGCTCCACCAGTCGCGCACACCCCATGAGTGGTCACGCTGACCGGCCGCCCCTCCGACCGGGAACACGTGACCGTCGGCGGTCACGATGCCCGACACGATGCAGGGGATCTCATAGCGGGGAGTGACGCGATACTGGTACGGCATTCCCGCCGTGGTCCACATCAGGTCCATCGTCATCTCGACTGGCCGGCCGGCCTCGCCGCGCAACAGTGCGGCAGGGTCGTCGTAGGCCTGTCCGCGGCCCTTCAGGCCGATGCGATACGCCTCCAACGGTGTGGTCGCGGCGTGGGTGAAGTCGATCTGCCTGGTATGCACGAGGCTCGAATCCTCCGGCAGCGCGGCCTGGAAGTCGACGACCGCGATGGTCGGGATGTCCGGCCCGCACAACAGGGCGGTGATCCAGGCGGTGTTCTGGTTCGGGATCAACCCAAGGCGCACCCAGCCGCCGATCCCCTGCGCCGGGTCGGCGAAGTCGCAGTACCAGCTCTCACTCCAGAGCGGCTCGTCACCGGCAGGGTGTGCGGCTTCGTCGTCGGCCGAGGGCCGCAGCGGCTCCAGCGCCGCCACGCCGGGAAGGATGCCCAGTGCGTCGGTGTCCAGCACATGCCGGCTGTGCCGCTCGAGCATGGTCATGAACATCTCGTCGCCCCGCTTGGTGCGTGCCACCAGCATCGAGGAGACGATGGTCATCATCACGCCGAAGAAGCTCTGTCGGCGTACGCCGTCGCGGACGTCGTCGAGGCTGACCTCGGCATCGGGGCCGAGGGCGTCGGTGTAGGCCCGCAGCAGGTCGTCGTAGTGGGCGCGGCGATCCTCGACCTGCAGCGCGCACCCGAGGAAGTAAGCGGCGTCGGTCATCGCCGGGCCCCACGTCACGGTCTGCCAGTCCACCACCGTCAGCGCACGCTCGGCGCCGTCGAGGCCGAACAACATGTTGTCCAGCCGGTAGTCACCGTGAACCAGACCCCGGATGCGGTCCGGGCCGCCCTGCTCGGCGACGTAGGCGTCGAAGGCGGAAACGAGCCGCTCGCATACGGTGCGCTGTTCCGCGGACATCCGGTCTGCGTAGCGGTCGGCGAACCCCGCGTAGAGCTGGCTGATCAGCGCCTGGTTGATTCGCGCATCGCGGTTGAGCCAGTCGGCGCCGGCCAGCGACGCGTCGCGGAGCAGCGGGCCGTGCAGCCGGGCCAGCTGGATCATCGCCAACTTGGCCTGTTCGGCTGTGGCACCGCGGATTTCGTCGCCGACAACCGCGGGTCCGGCGTCGCCGAGCAGCAGGTCGAATGCGCCGGTGCCGGCGTCGAACGCGGCGTGGTGGCAGGGAGCGATGGGGCCTAGGTCAATCCCCCGGTCGCTTCGCTCCTCCCCGCCGAGGCGGGGCGCGATTTCGGTGTAGAAGCGGACCTCGCGTTCGTAAAGCCCCAGGGCCAGGCCGGTCTGCCGGCTGACCGGATCGGTGGCCGCCACCTTGAGCACCACCGATGCCGGCCCGCTGCCCGGTTGGGCGTACGTCAGCGCCACGCGGTAGCACTCGCTCATCTGACCGGTGCCGATCCGTTCGGCGTTGAATCGTTCGACCGTGCCGGCGCCGATGGTTGCCGTTAGCCATTCGGTGCTGAGATCACTCGGGCGTTCGACGACATCCTTCTCGGTCACCGGCGACCTCCGTCAGCTAGTGGTGCGCACTGGTGGCGAGGTATGGCATTGCGCCGGTGGCGATGCAACAACATCCAGCGACGGGTTGCGGTTGGCGCGCTCCAGGCAGACCACCACCGCCCGGCGCGGCGGGGTGGGTCCGCCCGCGTCGTAGCGGCGCAGGTCGGCCTTGCCGGGTTCGAGCATTTCGATCGAGGCGATGCGCCAGCTGTCGCCGACCGCCCGATCCCGTCGCAAAATCGTCGCTACCGCGCTGAACTCATCCGCGGACAGCGGGTCCAGTCGGTGATCGACGGTTTGCCTGACGGATTGGCTCATCGCAGCATCCTCGGTCGATCGTTTCGGTGGCTGACCGGATTACGCAATCACATCCGTGGATGCCGCGCAGGAGTTCGGCGCACTACTGCGCCGCGTTAGGCGCGTCCGTCATGGTGCTGCCAGCGAGAATCCCTGCCAGGCGAGCCGCCGGTCCGGATGCGGGTCGTACTGGACGCGCGACCGGGAGTCGAAGACCATAACGGCTCGGTCCTCTTCGGTGTATTCGGGCCAGCCGTCGCCGGGAACCCCCGTGCGGCTGAAGGCCCGCCACCGGGACTGGACATCCTTGCTGACCCGACGCGCCGAGCGCCGGTCACCGGCGGCGGTCAGCACCGCGCCGAACGCGCCGCGGTAGACGTCGAACACCGCGAAAAGCTCGGTGGCATGGGTGGCCCCAAGCCCGGACCAGCGCAGCGTGCGCGGCGCGTAGTCATACCGGTACAGGTAGGCGGGCGCATGGGTCCCGTGTGCCTCGGCAATCTGCCACGCCGCCGTCCCGAACGCGAAGTCGCCGCCGAGACTCATGCAGGCCGCGGGGTCCGGATATCCGGGGTAGGCGGCGGTGATGCGCTCGCGGGCGGCGGGATCGACATTGGCCAGCAGTGCTTCGATCATCGGCTCGTTGTTCGGCAGCAGCTTGAGGAACCGGGTGAACAGCCTGGCCTCCTCGGCGTTGGTTCCGACGATGAGTGGCACCCGGTTGGCCGTGCCGGTTCGCATCGCCTCCACGGGATCTAGTGGCAGGTAGGCGTCGCCGAACGTGGGGCCGACCGGAAAGGCCCCCAGCATGTCCTTCATCCCGCGCGTGATCAGCTGGTTCTGCGCGGCTATCAACTCCGCCGGGGTCGCCTGCATAAGCGCGTGAGCGGCGTCCCGCTTTCGTGCGCCGAGTAACCCGGCGAACCGGGAGGCGAATTCGGCAGCGGTCTCAGTCGATCGCACCATGCCTGCGGCCGGGCTTTCGGAGATCACCCGCGCGAACAGGCCTTTGGCAGCCGGGACGGCCAGCAGGGTGGCGACGGCGTGGGCGCCGGCGCTCTCCCCGAATATGGTCACGTTGTCGGGGTCGCCGCCGAACACGGCGATGTTGTCCCGCACCCAGCGCAGTGCCAACACCAGATCCCGCAAGAACAGGTTGCTCTCGATCTTCGTGTCGGGGGTCGAGAGCGAGGACAGGTCCAGGCAGCCCAGCGCACCGAGGCGGTAGTTCACCGACACATAGACGCAGCCGCGCCGCGCCAGGGCGGCGCCGTCGTACAGCGGTGTCGCCGAACTGCCGAGGATGTAGCCGCCGCCGTGCACGAACACCATCACCGGTAGCGGACCCTCGCCGCGCGACTCCGGTGCGACGACGTTGAGGGTCAAGCAGTCCTCGCTCATCGGCTGGTATCTGCCGATCCCGAGGAGGGTGTACTTGTGCTCCTGCGGCGCGCAGTTGGCGAACCCGTGGCAATAACGCACTCCCGGCCAAGGCTCCACCGGCTGTGGCGCGCGGAATCGTAGCGGGCCCAGCGGTGGTCGCGCGTACGGGATGGAGCGCCAACGGTTCACACCTCCGCGGGTGAAACCTTCGACAGTGCCGGTGTTGATGGTCGCGCGGACGGTGTGTTCGTGCATGACCCGACCGTAGCGAACAGCACAGCCGACGCGCCTGGCAGGGGAATCGATGTCCGCCCGCTAGCCTGGCGTACGTGCGGATTGCCCTGCTGGTCGCGACGTCCCTGCTGGTCG
>JAOPWF010000650.1 GCA_025965815.1 Mycobacterium sp. | reverse complement strand
GCAGCTGGTCTCACATTCCGGGATCGCCCACATCTCATTCACCGGAAGCACGGCCGTCGGTAAGGAGATCATGCGGGCGGCAGCAGAGAACATGACGAGGCTGACCCTGGAGCTCGGGGGCAAGAGCGCAGTGATCGTGCTTGACGACCTCGACCCCGCAGAAGCCCCGATGTTCTATCCAGGTTGCCTGGCGCAGACCGGCCAGGTGTGCACGACCTACAGCAGGATTCTTGTCCCCGCCGCGCGGATGTCGGACTGGACCACCGCGTTGGGTGACTACTTCTCGTCTTTGGTCATCGGCGAGCCGGGCCAGGAGACGACGATGGTCGGCCCGCTGGCCTCGGCGGCACAACGAGACAGGGTGGAGCGCTACGTCGCCCTGGCTCGTGAGGAGGGCACCGTGGCCGTGGGCGGACGTCGGCCCCCGCAGTTCGACCGCGGATTCTGGTATGAGCCCACCCTGGTTGTCGGCGTGGCGCCAGATGCGCGGATCGCACAGGAAGAGGTGTTCGGTCCGGTAATCGTTCTGCTGCCCTACGACGATGTCGACCAGGCAGTTCAGATCGCCAACGGCACCGGCTACGGCTTGGCGGGCGGGGTTTTCACCCGCGACGTCGCCCGCGGCGAGCAAATCGCTTCTCGCATTCGGGCCGGCGTGGTGAATATCAACAACTTCGGGGCCAACTTCCTCGAGCCGCTGGGCGGCTTCGGGCAGTCCGGGCTCGGCCGCGAAGGTGGACTGGAGGGGATCCAGTCGCTGATGCAGACCACTCAGCTGCAGTTCCCGCCACCGTGAGCATCTTCGCGCCGAACCGCGCCCGACACGTGCCGGGGTCACCAACGGCCCCAACCAATTCCAATGAATACAGCTCGACCGCGCGGCAGGTCCGGGCAGAAAGTGGTGTCACATGAAAACCAAGGCTGCGTTGCTCACCGGACTCCATCGCGACTACGAGATCCGCGAAATCGATCTCGCCGAGCCTCGTGCAGGCGAAGCCCTGGTCCGGATGAAAGTCGCCGGTCTGTGCCACTCCGACGAGCACAACAAATTCGGTGGTACGAGTCTTCCCATCGTCGGCGGCCATGAGGGCGCAGGGGTGGTCGAGGCGGTCGGGCCGGGCGTCACCGCGCTCGCGGTAGGTGACCACGTGGGCGTCTCCTGGATTCCCTGTTGCGGCACGTGCCGATGGTGCATCACCGGCCAGAGCAACCTGTGCGACCTGGGTGCCAATCTGGCAACGGGCGTGCTGGCGAATGGCGGATTGCGGTTCAGCATGGACGGAACCGAAATCGGAGGGGTTGCCGCGACCGGAACCTTCTCGCAGTGGATCGTTGCCGATCAGCGTTCGCTGGTGAAGGTCGACCCCGACATTCCACTGGAGTGGGTCTCGCTTGTCACCTGCGGGGTGGCAACCGGCTGGGGTTCGGTCATCAACGCCGGCCAAGTGAGCACGGGCGACGTGGTCATCATCTATGGCTGCGGGGGAATCGGTTCCAGTGCGGTGCAGGCGGCCGTCAATGTCGGCGCCCAGACGGTGGCGGCCGTTGATCCGGTCGAGATGAAACTGAAGTTCGCCCAGGATCTCGGAGCGGACCGCACTTACGACAACGCCGCCGACGCCCAGCGCGACCTCCTCGATCTGACGCGCGGTGTGGGCGCCGACGTCGCTATCGTGACGGTTGGCAAGGTGACCAGTGAGGTCGTCCGGGCGGCCTTCGACATCACCCGCAAGGGCGGGACAGTCGTCCTCACTGGAGTGTCAGACCACTACGACGACAACACCATTCAACTGCCGGGCGCGATGCTCACGCTCTTTCAGAAGAAGGTGGTCGGCACCCTGTACGGGCATTGCAATCCGCACGTGGACATCCCGCGGCTGCTGAACCTCGCCAAGAGCGGGAAGCTCAAATTGGACGACTTCATCACGCGGCGCTACACCCTCGACCAGATCAATGAGGGCTACGCGGATCTGCTGGCCGGTCAGAACATCCGCGGCGTGATTATCCACGAGCAGTGAACGCGGGTCTGACGTGACGTGGGACTTCGGCCCCGCCCGGGCCACAGTCGATTTGCCGCTCATCACGCCTATCGATGAACCCGTCCGCAAACTCGACACCTAAGCCAAGCCAGCCAGGGGAGAACATGACTTCTCGCACCACCACCGACAGCCCGCTTCTGCATCCGCGGGAGATCTTCGTGAATGGACGCTGGGTTGCGCCATTGCAGAACAACGTGATTGAGGTCGTTGACTCCAACGATGAGCAGGTCTACCTCAGCGTGGCCGCGGCGGGCAAGGAGGATGTCGGGCGGGCAGTCAGCGCGGCGCGTGCCGCCTTCGATGAGGGCGTGTGGCCACGAATGACGCACGCTCAACGTGCCGACTACGTGCGCTTGCTGGCTGACGCGCTGCGTTCGCGCTCGGCGATTCTGGCCGATGTATGGCCGCGCGAGTCCGGGGTGTTGTACAGCTTCTCGGCGGGCACCGGAGACTTCTACGCGGACGTGCTCAACTTCTATGCCGATCTCGCCGCTGATTTCGCGTGGGAGGAGCCGGCGCCGACGACGCCGGGAGCGGGCTTCAGCAT
>JAOPWF010000643.1 GCA_025965815.1 Mycobacterium sp. | reverse complement strand
ACAGCGGCATCCAGTAGCCGCCGTCGTCCTGCTCGACACCGACGACCAGGCAGTCCCGCACCTCGGGCATCTGCTCGACGGCGTTGTAGATCTCGGCGCTGCCCATCCGCACGCCGCCACGGTTCAGCGTGGCGTCCGAACGACCTTGCACGACAACAGATCCGCGGTCGGTTATGGTGATCCAGTCTCCGTGACACCAGACTCCGGGGTACTTGTCGAAATACGCCCTTCGGTAGCGACTGCCGTCGGCGTCGTTCCAGAAGAACACCGGCATCGAGGGCATCGGCTGGGTGACGATCAGTTCCCCGGCTTGCGCGATGACCGGCACGCCGTCGTCCGACCACGCCTCGACAGCGGCGCCCAGACAGATGCAGTTCAACTCGCCGGCGACGATCGGCACCAGCGGGCAACCGCCGATGAAGGCCGTCACCACGTCGGTGCCACCGCTGACGGACACCACCGGGATCTGCCGGCCGACGCCGTCCTGGATCCAGCGGAATCCCGACGCAGGCAACGGTGACCCGGTCGAGCCGACCGCGCGCAGCGCCTCCAGCGGATAGTCCTTCCCCGGGTGGAAGTCCTCCTTGGCGCAGGCGAGCAGATACCCCGCGCCCGCCCCGAACACGGTGACGCCATTATCGGCCACCACCTGCCACAGGCTGTCGGTCTGCGGATAGGCCGGGCTGCCGTCGTAGAGCACAATGGTCGAGCCCACCAACAGCCCGGACACCAGCAGATTCCACATCATCCAGCTGGTGGTGGATTGCCAGAGGAACCGGTCGTCGGGCTTCAGGTCCAGCTGCAGGCTGAGGTATTTCAGATGTTCGAGCAGGACACCGCCGTGACCGTGCACGATGCCCTTCGGTGCGCCGGTGGTGCCCGAGGAGAACAGCACCCACAGCGGGTGATCGAACGGCACCGCAGTGATCTGCAGCCCGCTCCCCCCGTCCGACTCCAGCATCTCGGCCCAGGGGGTCATGCCATCGGTAACGGCGTCGGTACCCAGCCGGGGCACCAGCACCGTGGCGCGCAGTGACGGCAGCGCGGCCCGCAGTTCGGCGAGCGCCTCGCCCTTGTCGTGGCGCCGACCGCCGTACACGGAACCGTCGGTGGCCACCAGCACCGTGGGTTCGAGTTGGCCCAGCCGCGCCACCACGCCGGACACGCCGAGATCCTGGTTGCAGACGGCCCAAGTCGCGCCGACGCTGGCGGCGCCGAGGAATGCCGCCACCGTCTCGCCGATGTTCGGCATGAATCCGACCACCCGGTCACCTGGCCGCACACCGACGCGGCGCAGGTAGTCCGCGAATGCGGCAGTCTCCTGTCGCAGGCGCGCCCATGACCATTCGGTTGCGCCGTCCTCACCGGCCGCCACGAGCGCGGGCCGCTCGTCGCTCGCGTGCCGGAACACCTCGGTCACATAGTTCAGCGCCGCGCCGGGGAACCACTGCGCACCCGGCATGCCGCTACTACCCAGGACGGCGTCCGGCGGGGTCGCCGCCTGGACATCGAAGAAGTGCCAGACCGCGTCCCAGAACCACTCGATATCGGCCACCGACGCCGACCACAGTTCGGCGTAGTCGGTGAACTCGCCGCGTCCGGTCTCGGCGAGCCACGCCAGGAATCCGGTGATGTTGGCGCGCTCGATGGTTTCAGCGTCGGGCGTCCAGCCGCCGGGCTCGGTCATTCATCGCCTTCCTCGTCGGGGGTCGGGGGGCCGTCGGGTGCATTCGCCGCCGGCGCGTCCTCGGTGACGGTGTGCGCGGCCTCCATCAGCATCCAGCCGGACAGCTGCACCGACATGTCGCGTTCGGGAATCTCGGACGCGTTCACCGCACCCTCGACGAACTCGGCCTCCGCGCCGCCTGCCTTGGGCAGCACGGCATGCCTGTCCCAGAACGGGCCGAACAGCGGCAGTCCGTCGACGGTCTGGCGGTAGTCCCACGCCGATTGCGCGGAGTCGAGCACCAGGGTGCGGGCGGTGTCCCGGGCGGCGGCGTCGTTGGGTGTGTTCACCGGCAGCGTGGTGGCCACCAGCGCCAGGTACCGGGCCAGGATCCCGTTGAACAGGCCGCCGTCACCGCCTCCCGCGCCCTTGATCACGCCGTCCTGCGCCATGTTGTCGCGCACCGCGGCGACCAGCCGGTGCACGCGCTGCGCGTGATGCTCGTCCTCGGTCCGCGCCGCGAGTTCGGTTTCCAGGCCCAGCACCACACCCTGACAGTAGGTGTACTGGGCACGGACCAGCGAGCCGGCTTTGATGCCGTCGAACACCAGGTGCGTCTCCGGATCGATCAGGGTTTCGTCGATCCAGTCCGACATCTGCTGGGCGCGCCGCAGCCGGTCGTGGCGCGCCAGGAAGATCGCCGCGGGCCCGTTTGCCGGGGCGTTGAAAAACTGATCCTGCTTGCGCCAGGGGATACCGCCGCCGTCCTCCGGGACCCAGGAGTTGAGGAACTCCTCGGTGAGCTTTTTCAGCGCCCGTGGGCGTTCCACGTCGACGAGCCGGGCAGCGCGTTCCAGGGCCAGCGCCAGCCAGGCCATGTCGTCGTAGTAGTCGTTGGTCCAGGAACCGTTGTTGCGCAACCGATGTCCCCGCACCTGGCGGTCGATCCGGGCCAGCCGGTCGGGCTGCGGATCCCGCAGCTGGGCGTCGATCAGGTTGTCCAGCAGGTGTGCCTGCCACCAGTAGTGCCAGGTGCCGAACATTCGGTCCCGCCGCGTCGACGGCCAGGACACCACCCCCAGCTGGGTGCCCGGAATCCGCCAGAGCGGCATCAGATGTCGTTGCGCGACGGCCGCTTCGGCGCTTGCCGCGCGGTTCGCCCATAGCTGGTCCATGCTTCGCATCCTGCCCTACCAGGCGCGGGAGATGTCACCGTGTTGCCTGATCCAGGTGTGCATCGCGATGCCCGCGGCCACCGCGGCGTTGATGCTGCGGGTCGAGCCGAACTGGGCGATGGACACGGTGACCGCGGCGCCCGCCGTGACCGCTTCGGTGATGCCCGGGCCCTCCTGGCCGAAGACCAGCAGGCATTGCCGCGGCAACGACGTCTCCTCGAGACGCTGCGCACCGGGCACGTTGTCGACGGCGACGACGGTCAGGTCCGCGTCGGCGGCGAACGCCAGCAAGTCGTCGGTGCTGTCGTGGTGGCGCAACCGCTGATAGCGGTCGGTGACCATCGCACCACGCCGGTTCCAGCGCCTGCGGCCGACGATGTGGACGGTGTCCACCGCGAACGCATTGGCGGTGCGCACCACCGCGCCGATGTTGGCGTCGTTGCCGAAGTTCTCGATGGCGATGTGCAGTGGGTGGCGCCGGGTGTCGATATCGGCGACGACGGCCTCCCGGGTCCAGTACCGGTAGGTGTCGACTACGTTGCGGGTATCGCCGTCGCGCAGCAATTCGGGGTCATAGCGCGGATCATGGGGCGGCGGACCGGGCCAGGGGCCCACACCGCTGGTGGAGCTCCATTCGGTGGGCCCCGGCTCAGTCACGGGTCGTCCACAGCCCGGCGTGGGTGCCCACCACCGAAACCGTCGCGTACAGCAGCGCGGCGTTGATCTCACCCTGCGTGCACAGCGACGCGCTGAACCGGACGGCGTCCTGCGAGGCCTCGGGCAGCACCAGCACCGACGACCCGTAGATGTCGCAGGCGTGGCTGAGCCCTGGCCTTGGCAGCGTCGGGGCGGCCAGCAGCATCATCGGGCCGCCGCGGCGGGCGGAGTCGTCGCGGTACTGCGCTGCCAGCCCGTCGACTTCGAGTCCGAGCAGCATGTATCCCTTGCCGGTGAAGGCGGTCGGGTCACCAATCGCGGTCGGGGCGAGTTGGCTGCCGTCGGCGGCAAATCCGTCCACGCTCGAGGTCTTGAGCACCAGGCCGGTGTCGTTCTCGTGGGTCGGGGGCAAACCCACCGGGAATGCGGCGGGGTAGGCAGC
>JAOPWF010000638.1 GCA_025965815.1 Mycobacterium sp. | reverse complement strand
CTCGGCTTCGTCGGCGGTCAGGTCGCGGCGGGGAAACGTCATCAGGCACGCCTCGTCCAGGGGGTGGCTCAGCCGGGGCGCCGCAGCCAGTTCGTCCAGCGTGCGGGCCGCCTCGAGTCCGAACCCGCCGACCCGGGTGCGCCGCAGTGCGGTGAGGTGCCCTCCGACGCCGAGTGCGACGCCGATATCGCGGGCCAGCGCGCGGATGTAGGTGCCCGACGAGCAGTCGACCTCGACGTCGACGTCGACGAGGCCCTCGCCTCCTTCGGATGGCCGCCGGATCGCCAGCACCTCGAAACGCTCGATATGCACCGTGCGGGCGGCCAGCTCGACGGTCTGGCCTTCGCGTGCCAGCTGGTAGGCACGCTTCCCGCCGACCTTGATGGCACTGACCGTCGACGGGGTCTGCGATATTTCGCCGCACAGCGTGGCGATCGCGTCGGTGATGGCCGGGTCGGTCACCGCGTCAGCCGAGACAGTCTGCAGCACTTCGCCTTCGGCATCGTCGGTGGAAGTCGACTGACCGAGCCGGATGGTCGCCGCGTAGGACTTGGAGGTGGTGGTCAGCAGTCCGAGGATCTTGGTGGCCCGCTCGATGCCGACGACCAGGACACCAGTGGCCATCGGGTCCAGCGTGCCGGCGTGGCCGACCTTGCGGGTGCCGAACAGGCGACGGCAGCGGCCCACCACATCATGGCTGGTCATGCCTGCCGGTTTGTCGACGATAACCAGGCCCCCGTATTTTCCCGGGTCGGCCCCCTGCCCTTCGGACCGGAGGTACCCCCTGCGCTCCTGCCCTCCGGGCTCCGATGCCGCACTCACAACACGATCGCCGTCAGCGCCAGGCCGTCGGCCACCGACCAGCGCCCCGGCAGGGTGCGTAACGGTGGTCCGAACAGTGCCGCACCGTCGATCAGGATCTGCGACTCGAACCGTCCCGCCGTGCCGGTGCTGTCGACGTCGAAGACGATGTGCGCGTCCTCGAAGCCCAGCCAGCGCTTGGTCACCGGGAACCACGCCTTGTACGTCGCCTCCTTGGCGCAGAACAGGATCCGATCCCAGTGCAGGGGAGCAGCGGTCTCGATTGCTGCAATCTCATTGCGCTCGGCGGGCACGCTGATCGCGTCGAGTACGCCGTGCGGCAGTACGTCGTGCGGTTCGGCGTCGATACCCACCGAACGCACCTGCCCGCTGCAGCCGACCACGGCGCCGCGGTAGCCCTGGCAGTGCGTGAGGCTGCCGACCACGCCGTCCGGCCAGCACGGCTCACCCTTCTCGCCCTTGAGTATCGGCACTGGCCCAATGCCCAACTCGCGCAAGGCTTCCCGGGCGCAGTAGCGGACGGTGATGAACTCGTTGCGCCGTTTGGCGACCGACCGTGCGATCAGCGGCTCCTCGTCCGGCAGCGGCGTCAGGTCGGGGGGATCGTCGTACAACTCGGCGGCGGCCAGGGCCTGCGTCGCGTCCGGCAGCACCGCCGAAATCAGCGTTCCCATAGTTGTCCGCTCTTCGCGCGGGCGCTCATCGCCGTCTACCTCGACTGCCGCTGACGCAGCCGCTCCCGGAACTGCTCCGACTGCGCCCGCATCTCGGGGGTGATGACGAAGTGGCCGCCGAAGTCATTGAGGTAGCCGGGCGCGTACTGCGGGTCGGGCAGCACCTGCCGCAGCCAGCGATACGGCTTGCGGCGGCGCCACTCCCGCGGGTAACCGACCGAGACCTCTTCGAAGCGCACCCCGTCGTACCAGGTGGTCCGCGGGATGTGCAGGTGGCCGTAGACCGAGCACACGGCGTTGTAGCGGGTGTGCCAGTCGGCGGTGGCGGTGGTCCCGCACCACAGCGAGAACTCCGGGTAGAACAGCACGTCGCAGGGTTCGCGCACCAGCGGGAAGTGGTTGACCAGCACCGTCGGGGTCATCCAGTCCAGCTGCTCGAGCCGGTCGCGGGTGTGGGCGACCCGGTCGCGGCACCACGCGTCGCGGGTGGCGTAGGGCTCGCTGGACAACACGAACTCGTCGGTGGCAACCACGTTGGTCTCCCGGGCGATCGCCAGCCCTTCGGCCTTGGTCGTCGCGCCGTCGGGCAGGAAGGTGTAGTCGTACAGCAGGAACATCGGCACGATGGTGGCCGGGCCGCCGGCCTCGGTCCACACCGGGTACGGGTGTTCGGGTGTCACGACCCCCATCTCGTCGCACATGTTGACGAGATAGTCGTAGCGGGCGCGGCCGAAGATCTGGTTGGGATCCTTGGCCGTGGTCCACAACTCGTGGTTGCCCGGCACCCAGATGACCTTCGCGAAACGCTTGCGCAGCAGGTCCAGCGACCAGCGGATGTCGTCGGTGCGCTCGGCGACGTCGCCTGCGACGATCAGCCAGTCGTCGGGGGAAGACGGGTACAGCGATTCGGTGACCGGCTTATTGCCGGTGTGACCCGTGTGCAGGTCGCTGATCGCCCATAGTGTCGCCACAACCCGCAAGCCTACTTGTGGAGGGCTCAGCGGCTCGCCGGCGGAACTAGAACAGGTTCTCATTTCCGGTGATGTCGCTCACCGGTGACCTGTACGCTCCCCCAAGGGCCGGCGAGCAGGAGGGGGTGTGGATGGCCACCAAAATGCGTTTGATCGCGGCGTTCTGCGCGCTGGTCACGGCCGTGATCGTGGTCTGGCAGAGCGCGCCGCCGCCGGTGACCGGCAGCCGCGCTGTCGACCTGCGTTCGACGGCCGCGCCGATGAGTGTCTCGACCTCGATCCCACCGGTCTACACATCGATTCCACCGGTCTATCCCGCTCTCACCAACCCGCGGCCGTTCGATCCCTGCCAGGACATTCCGCTCGACGTCATCCAGCGGCTCGGTCTCGCCTTCACGCCTCCTCAACCCGAGGACGGCCTGCGCTGCCACTACGACGCCGGCAACTACCAGATGGCGGTGGAAGCCGTCGTGTGGCGCACCTACGCCGCGACCCTGCCGCCCGACGCCATCGAGACGACGATCGCCGGCCACCGCGCCGCGCAGTACTGGGTCATGAAGCCGACGGACTGGAACAACCGCTGGTGGATCACCTGCATGGTGGCCTTCCAGACCAGCTACGGCGTCATCCAGCAGTCGCTGTTCTACTCCCCCATCTACTCGGAGCCCGACCCCGACTGCATGCAGACCAATCTGCAGCGGGCGCAGGAACTGGCGCCGTACTACGTCTACTGACACCCGCTGACGGAATCTGTTTCGCAGCACTACATATCCTGACCTCGCGACGACCACTGCCGAACGGTCGGCCGATTCGGCCGGCCGTAAATGGGCCAGGCGGTTGACTGACCGCGCATCGATCGACTCCTCCGGCCGCCAACCCCGACGGGGGGAGTTCACGCCGATGATTCACGAGGCCGACGACGGCGCCGACACCGTGGCGTGGCTGCGGAAGCAGCCGTGGTTCACCGGATCGTTCGGGACCATGGGGCTCTCCTATCTCGACTTCACGCAGTGGGCCGTGCTGCACGACCCACCGCCGGAACTGGCCGCGGCCGTCGTGACCGTCGGACCGCACGCCTTGAGCACCTCGTCCCGGGGTAGCGGATCCTTCTCGCCGAACGACTTTTTGGGCTGGAGCCATCTGGTCGCCCACCAGGAGGACAGCGGGCGGCTGCGTGGCCTGATCAGTTCCGTCCGCACGCGGCGGCTGGTGACCCGCGCGGTGGACGGCCTATGACTGGGTGAAGCCGGCAGGTCGCTGCTGGCCACCGGGTGCGCCCTGGTACGAGTCGTGGGTGGAACACCCGGACCACGACGACCCATTCTGGGTGCCACTGCGCCTCGGCGCCGCGCTGGACCGCGTGCAGGTACCCGTGCTGATCGGGGGCTGCCAGCACCTGTTCGTCGAGCAGGCCCTCGAGCAGTATCAGCACCTGCGTGGCTGAGGTGTCGAGGTGGCGCTGACGGTCGGCCCGTGGACGCATGCCCAGATGACGAAGGGCGGAAACACCGTCACCCGCGAATCGCTGGATTGGCTG
>JAOPWF010000626.1 GCA_025965815.1 Mycobacterium sp. | reverse complement strand
CCTGCCTCGAGGTCGTGCGCGGCCTTGCGCTTGGCTTCGACGTTGTCGCTCTGCCAGATCGGCCCGAGACCCAGGATGGTGACCTGCTCGGTGTACCAGTACGTCAGCCCGTAGAAGCCCAAGATCTCGGCGAGGGCGGCGTTGCGCGCGGCGTCCCAGCGCTTATCCAAGTTGGCGTCGGCGAACTCCGCGGGCGTGAGGAATGTCGCGAACAGCGACTCTCGCTTGACGAAATCGACGAAGTCGGCGGGCCACTGCGCCGCCAGGTCGTCGTCGAGGATGCGCTTCTTGCCCATACCCTCGAACCAGTCGATGGTGGCGCGCAGCAGTCGGCGGGTCTCGGCGTCGAACTGCTGCGGATCGTAGGTGTGCGGATTGAAGAGCAAGCCGTCCGTCTGCGCCATGACCCTGTCTTACATCCGCTGACGTGGAGTCGGTGGCAAATGCCCAAATCGGACGCTCATGCGCCCATCTGTTCTTGCATCTCTAACCACTAGCTCGACTAGACATCATGGTCTAACTGCATGCTTCTGGGCAGCAGCGGGTTCTGTTTTGCGATAGAACCACGTCGTTTCGCATCAGATGAATTAGCTGCCTTTACGGGATATGCACGACGGCTGGCACGCGGTCCGCGGCGTAGGCCGAAAGCGGGGGCCTCAGTTCTCGATGAGCTGAGGCGGTCGGGGTCCGATCTGGTACACGTGGTGGGGCGCCGCGATCGAGGTGACGTCTGTCGCCAGCTGGCCGGCCGCGTGCAGCTTGGGAATGTCGGAGTCGACCATCACCACCAGTGTGGCGTCGCGCTCCGGCAGTAAACCATTACCGTGGTGTAGCCGGGGATGTCACCGTTGTGGCCGATCCCGCCCTCTGCGTTGAAAATGGCGAACATGTGGTCGACTCCCGGCGCCACGGCTGTCCCGCCGGAGAGCGTTGTGCCTGAGTGCCCGGGGCTCAGCAGCGCGCCCGTGCCCACGGCTGCCGCCCAGGTTTTCAGATCGGCGTCGGGCGACACGATCTGGCCCGCGGCGTAGCCCCAGGACGGATTCCACAGGGTGGCGTCGACGATCGTGCCGTCGGGCGCCTCGTTGTACCAGTGGGCGTACGGGAGAGGCATCCGCCCGTTCGCCGGGAAGCTCGTCTGGGTCAGCCCGACCGGGCCAAAGATGTTCTGCTGCAAGTAGTCCGCGAGCGACAGCCCGCTGACCTTCTCGACAACCATGGCCAGCAGCGCAGTGTTGGTGTTGGAGTACTCGTACTGGCTTCCCGGCGGGAAATTGATTGGTTGGGCGAACGCCCAGTCAATAAGTTCGCGCGGCGTCGTCGAGAAAGCATCGAGTCCTGCGGGCGCTTCGCCATATATGCGCTTCAAGAAGTCGTCGGATTCGGCGTAGTCCGATAGGCCGCTGCGCATCCGGCCCAGCACGTCCAGCGTGACCACTTCACCGGACGGCACACCGTCGACGTAAAGAGAAATCGGATCGCTCAACCGGATCCGGCCCTGATCGACGAGTTGAAGGCGGTTCCGGTGAACGTCTTGGTCACGCTGCCGATGCGGGTGTGGTCGTCGACGGACATCGGCGCTCCTGTGGCGGTGTCGCCGACGCCGACCGCTCGCACGTATCGATCTCGCCGGGGATCGACAGGCTCACGACTGCGCCGCGGACGCCGATCACAGCGACACGGGCTTCGATCGCTGCGTACAGCCGGGGAGTGAGGTCCCCGAGATGCACAGGTTGCATTCACCGTCTGATCTTCAAGGGCTGCCCGACGTCGCATCCCAGAAATCAGGAGTTCCGACCAGCGGGATCGCGGTGCAGCGGGCGCCGCTGCCACCCCCAACCGCCATACGATCGATGACGAAGTGAAGACACCACGGGCAGAGCGGGCGCTGGGCTACCAAACAGTCACATCCGTTGATGGGACGCGTCTGCGGTCGTGGAGCAATGAAGGTCACGGCGTCCCCGTGCTGATCTCCAACGGACTCGGAACACCACACGACGCCTGGCCGGCCATCAATCGGCGAACCGAGAGCTACCGGGTCATCACGTGGGACCATCGTGGTCTCGGCGGATCTGAGCGCCCCACCGACGAGTCGCGAATCACCATCGCCGACCACACCGACGATTTCTTGGCGGTGATGGACTTCTATGGAGTGGACCGGGCAGTCGTCATCGGCTGGTCGGTCGGTGTCAACATCGCGTTCGAGGCGGCGTTGCGCGAGCAGCGGCGCATCGCCGGAGTGCTCGCCGTCGCCGGGGTCCCGGGCGGAACGTTCGAAGCCCTGCTGCACCCTCTGCCGCGCGTACTTCGGCCGCGCGCGGGCCGGGTGGGGTCACACTTGATGCGCTATCTCGGTCCGGTCCTCAACCGTCTGGGCAACGTATTGCCTGGTTCACCCGACGGGCGGTTCGACCCGCGGGGCCTGAGCACCCTTGGGCCCGACCTCGTTCACGCGCAAACCTTAGTCCGGGTGCTGCGATCGTTCGCCGACCACGACTGGCCCTGGTATTCCCAACTCGCCCGCGCCGTCGGCGACCACCCCACCGTCGATCTGGCCGAGATCGACATGCCCGTGACCTATCTTGCCGGCACGTGGGATTCAGTCACCTCGGCCGAACGGATGCGGGCCGCCTGCGCGCAGACACCACACAGTCAGTACGTCGAACTGCCGGCCAGCCACTTTGTGCCGCTGCAGTTTCCCGACCGCGTGCTGACGGAATTGCGCAACCTCATCAACCGCTGCGAACTCTAGGCGGCGCAGAAGTCGGCGATAACCGGACCCACCTCGGCTGCCCTGTCGAACAAGCACAGGTGTCCGCCGCCAAGGACACGGTAGGTGTAGGCACGCGGCATCAACGACGCGATGATGTCCGCATTCACTGCCGGCACGAGGGCGTCCGCGGTACCTGTGACCACTAGCGTTTCCTGGGCCAACCGAGGCAACCACGGCACACTGCTCCACAGCGATGCCGCCGCGACCTGCTCGGCAAAGCCGCTCAACCCCGGGCCGCGCAACCAGTCAACACCGAACTCCCGCCGCAGAAGATCAGACCAAGGGCGCCCCCGCCCCTGGTCCCGCCTGCCGCTCGACGGGCGCCAAGCATCCCCCAGCATTGCATTCCACCAGCTTGCTGGGTTACTCGGCACTCCACCGAGCCCGCAGGACGTCGAGACCAATATCAGCCGTCGGACTCGGACCGGGACGTCGAGGGCGAGTTGCTGGGCGACCATCCCGCCAAAAGACACACCGAGCACGTCGGCGCGATCTACGTCGAGTTCGTCCAGCAGGTCTGCGGCCAGCGCCGCGAACCTGGGCATCGTCAGAACAGCCTGGCCGCCAACGCCGCCGCCGGTGCCCGGCATGACCACCTCGATACGCTGGAGGCCGTCCAGATGCCGATCCAATGGTCTCCAGGTGTGCAGCGACATTCCCATTCCGTGGAGCAGCAAGATCGGCGGGCCGGTGCCGCGTCGTCGTACCTGAAGGCGGCGGCCCCCGACCCGAATAAGCCGTTCGGACTCCATCGTCACGGGGCGCAATGCCGTCGCGCCCCGGCCGCGGACCGCAGCGCGATGGCAACCCCTCCCGTATCGATCTGGCCAGGGAACACCTCGACTCCGATGCTTCGAATCCTGAGTTGTGGGGGCCCACTGACTCAACGCAACACACGAACCGCTGTCCACCGTAGTTCACTGGCAGACACGATGGACGCGCGGCGCGGCTGCATCGCAAGTTGGCCCCTGGGCTGGATAGCGGCACCGCATCACCAGCTCAGTTCGACGACCCGGTGCCCGATACGGTCGGACTGCGAAGCGATGACCGGAATCACAAGTAGCGCAGGGCCGGCCCAGCGCCGCCGTCAAAAGATATCCGCCACAGCGGTTCATCGGATAACGGCCCACATCTAACCGGATCAGCGAACGTAGGGTGCAGCCGGTCACCGAGCTGTCCAACCGCCGTCCAGCGACAACGAGGAGCCGGTGACATAGCCGGCAGCCGAAGAGCACAGGAACGCGACCATTTCGGCGACCTCTGCCACCGTGGCCAAGCGTTTGACAGAGCTCATCGCGAGGAAGACCTTTTCCAGCACTTCCGCTTCGGTGATGTTGTGGGCGCGTGCCTGGTCAGCTATCTGCTTCTCGACGAGCGGGGTTTTGACATATCCAGGATTGACACAGTTCGATGTCACGCCATGCTCGCCGCCTTCGAGCGCGACAACCTTCGACAGGCCCTCGAGCGCATGCTTGGCACACATAACGCGCCTTGAATGGGGGCCACCCCTTGCATAGATCGTGGTTGATCCTCGGCGTTATTGCGGCCGACATCGCGATATGGAGCTCATACTGGCCCTCCCCGGGCCTGCTCCGCTATGGCTCCTCGTCGTGCTTGTCGTCATACTGGCCGCGGGCGGCCCCGGTTCGGTGGTGGGTCTGGACATCGCGCGGACTGCGAATCCGCGCCTGAACCTCGGCGTCGCGCAGTCCATCGCGAACCTCGGCGGGTTCTTGGCCACGCTATTCGTACTGGCGGTCATGGGCGCGGTCATGACAGCCGCGGGCGGCTTCACGCCCGAGGCATTCAGGATGGCCTGGCTTGTCATGTATCCGGTGTGGGCGTTGGCCATCGTGGGCGTTGTCGTCACCCGGCGCAAGGCTCGCCGGCTCGACGCCGAAATCGGTATCGTGCCCCGTCCGCTGCGGCAGGTGCTGGCCCAAGCGGCGCACCGGTAACGGCCGGCGCGCCGCGCCGTGCCGCGACAGCTGTCAGGTGAAGACGTACGTCCCAGGTCCTAGGCCCAGCACCGGATGCGTCGCGGAGCCCATCGGCGGCGGGCTTGTGATCGCACCCGCATGTTCAGCCGACCACTTCGCCCAGTCGACCCACCACGATTGGGGCGTCCGCTGCGCGGCGGAGATCCAGTCGTCGGCCTCGGCTGGGTTCTCGTCCGCGGACCGAAACCACGACTTCGGGCTGGGCGGGTTGACGATTCCAGCGATATGCCCGCCATTGCTGAGGACGAAACGCGTTGTTCCGGAGAACAGTTGGGTGGTCTTGTACGCCGACTGCCACGGCACGATGTGATCGTTCTTCGCGCTGACCACGTAGGCGTTCGACTTGATTGAGGAGAGGTCGATCGTCTGACCCGCAATTTCGAGTTGCCCCTGGGCAAGCAGGTTCCGGACGTAGAAATTCCGGAGGTAGAACGCGTGCATCGTGCCGGGCATTTTCGTGCTGTCGTTGTTCCACGCCAGGATGTCGAACACCGGCGGATCCTGCCCGAGCAGCCAGTTCGACACGACATAGTTGAATATCAAGTCGTTGGCACGCATGACGTCGAACGTTCCGGCCATCGACTTGCCCTCGAGCGACCCGCCCGCCTTGGCCATCTCCTTCTCAAGACGGTCGACCGCCGCTTCGTCGGTGAAAACCCCCAGCATCCCAGGATCGGAGTAGTCGAGCATCGTATTCAGCAACGTCACATTGCCAACCCGGTCGTCACCGGACTGAGTGAGGTAGGCCGCCGTGATCGCGGTAAGCGCCCCACCGAGGCAGAGTCCGACGATGTCGATCTTGGGTGACCCCGTGACTTCTGAGATAACGTCCAGCGCCTGCCGCGGCCCCGAAACGAGGTAGTCCTCCATCGAGGTGCCCGACATCTCGCTCGTTGGGTTGCGGTAACTGATCGCGAATACAGTCCTGTTGTTCCTGATCGCCCACTCGATGAAGCTGCGTTCCGGTGCCAGGTCCATGACGTAGTACTTGTTGATCCAGGGCGGACTGCACAGCAGTGGAGTGCCGTGGACGGTGTCGGTCTGGGGCTCGTACTGCAGTAGCTCCATGAGCTCGTTGCGGAATATCACCTTGGCGGGCGTCATCGCAAGATTCTGGCCGACAGTGAATGCGCTGCTGTCGACCTGGCGCGGACGTCCTTTGTTCTGGACTACGTCCATTACGACGTTGCGCGCTCCTCGGAGCAAACTCACGCCTGCGGTATCGAACGCACGCTTCATCGCGGTCGGATTCGAGAGCAGAAAATTCGTGGGCGCAATCGCGTCGAGT
>JAOPWF010000598.1 GCA_025965815.1 Mycobacterium sp. | reverse complement strand
GATCACCGCGGCGGCCTCGTGCGTCGTCGAGTGCGATCTGATCCAGCGCCGCCACCGCGTTGGGCCAGATGCTGATCCCCGCGCCGCTCGAGGTGTCGGACCGCTCCTCGATGACGGTAACGTCGCGGCCGCTCCGCTGCAGAGCGACCGCGGTGGCCAGCCCCGATCACGGCGATCCGCTGTGTTATGCACCGAAACTGGCGCGAGCCTGCAGCTACAGGTCGAGTGTCGCTTGGTGCCGGGTCCGTTGCGGGTCGTCGGGACTGACCGCGTGCGCCAGCCCCCAGTCGCGCAGGGCGTCCAGCACCGGGACGAGTGCCCGCCCGGATTCGGTCAGGTGGTAATCGAAGCGTGGCGCTGCGGACTGATACGGGTCCTGGCGACCACTCCGGCGTCCTGAAGGGCCTTCAGCCGCGCTTCGATCCGGTTGCGGGGTGCTCCGGTGCCGCAGACGATGCCTCCGAACCGGGTGCTACGCAGCCAGAGCTCGCGAATGACCAGCAGGGCCCCCGCTCACCGACGAGTTCGAGGGAGGCGGCAACGGGGCACGGTCGCCCGGTAGGTCGGCCAGGCTTACGGGGGACGTGATGGTGCTGATGCCAGGTCCCTTCTCGCGGTGTGCTGGTGATAGCGTGCCGCGTTGGGCATCACGCTGGTGATAGCCGTGGTCGCGACCCAAAGTGGCGCAGATCTGGTCGGTGGCTGGAACGTCGCCGTGCTGGTGTCGTCCGGGTGACGCTGCTCGGCGGCGGGGCGATCGCGCTGGGCGCGAGGCGGCCGCACTGTGCTACCAACAGGGCATGACCGCAACGGCATTAACGCCTTCAACGGCTTTCGGGGATCTCGACGACTACATAGCGCTGCCCCGGGTATCGGGCCTTGCGGTTTCGCCCGATGGCTCGCGAGTGGTGACCACCGTCGCCGAACTGAACGACAAGCGCACCGAATATGTCACCGCCATCTGGGAGGTCGACCCGTCGGGCGTGCGCGCCGCCCGGCGGCTGACTCGGGGCGCCAAAGGGGAGTCGTCGCCGTCGTTCACCTCCGACGGCGACGTGCTGTTCGTCGCGGTTCGCCCCACCGAGGACGACGATAAGTCGCCTGCCGCGCTGTGGCGGTTGCCGGCCGCGGGTGGCGAGGCCGTCCAGGTGCTCGCGTTGCCCGGTGGGGTGCAGGAGGTACGGCCGGCCCGTGACGTTCCCATCGCGGCCGTCCGCGCCCCCATGCTGCCGTCGGCACTCGACATCGACGACGACCGCCGGCTTCGGGCGTTGCGCAAGGACAACAAGGTGACCGCGATCCTGCACAGCGGCTACCCGGTCCGGTACTGGGATCACGACATCGGGCCCGACGAGCCGCACCTGTTCCGACTCGAGTTGTCCGGGGACGGGGTGCCCGCCGATCTGATGCCGCAACCGGGCGGCGCGTTGCGGGAGGCGGACTTCGACGTCAGTCCGGACGGCCGCTTCGCCATCGCGTCGTGGCGGACGCCCGGGCCGGGCGCGGCACTGCGTTCGGTGCTGGTGCGGGTCGACCTCGGCACCGGGGAGCGCACGGTGATCGCCGACGACCCGGACGCCGACCTGGAGAATGTCGCCATCGCACCGGACGGCTCGGCCGTCGCCTTCACCCGGGAGTCCTTCTCGACGCCGCAGCAAGCCCCGCGAATCACGTTGAGCTGCTTGAGGTTCGGCGAGGAACCGGTGGCAGTGGCGCCCAGCTGGGACCGCTGGCCGGAATCGGTGAGGTGGTCGGACGACGGTTCTGCGCTGCTGGTCACCGCCGACCAGGACGGGCGCTGTCCGCTGTTCCGGATACCGCTTGCCGGTGACGAGGTGGCCCAGCTGACATCCGACGACTTCACCTACACCAACGTCGTGGCGGCGCCCGGTGGGGTGGTCTTCGCGCTGCGCACGTCTTATGCGGCGCCACCGCACCCGGTGCGCATCGACCTCGATGGCACGGTGACCGCGCTGCCCTGCGTCGACCTGCCCCCGCTGCCCGGCACCCTGACGGAGATCACCGCCGCGGCGGCGGACGGCATCGCGGTGCGCTCCTGGCTGGTCCTGCCCGAATCCGAGGAGCCGGCGCCGTTGCTGCTGTGGATCCACGGCGGCCCGCTCAACAGCTGGAACTCCTGGTCCTGGCGGTGGAATCCGTGGCTGCTGGCTGCCCGCGGATACGCGGTCCTGCTGCCCGACCCGGCGCTGTCCACCGGATACGGCCAGGATTTCATTCAGCGCGGCTGGGGCGCGTGGGGCGGGCCACCGTTCGACGATCTGATGGCCGCCACCGACGCCGCCTGCGCCCATCCACGCATCGACGCTGGCCGGACCGCCGCGATGGGTGGGTCGTTCGGCGGCTACATGGCCAACTGGGTGGCCGGGCACACAGACCGGTTCGACGCGATCGTCACGCACGCCAGTCTGTGGGCGCTTGATCAGTTCGGTGCCACCACCGACTCGGCCTACTACTGGCGGCGGGAGATGACGCCGGCGATGGCGATGGCGAACTCGCCGCGCCGCTTCGTCGGCCAGATCAGCACGCCGATGTTGGTCATCCACGGCGACAAGGACTACCGCGTGCCCATCGGCGAGGCCCTGCGGTTGTTCTACGAACTGCTCACCGAGTCCGGGCTGCCCGCCAACTCCGACGGCGTCAGCCCGCACCGCTTCCTGTACTTTCCGTCGGAGAATCACTGGGTGCTCACGCCCCAGCACGCCAAGCTCTGGTACGAGGTGGTGACCGGGTTCCTTGGGTGTCATGTGCTTGGTGAGGACAGCAGGCCGCCGGAGGCGCTCGGGTAGCGTCGGCACCCATGAGCGAACCTCAGCGTGAGTACGACATCGTCCTGTACGGGGCGACGGGCTTCGTCGGGAAGCTGACCGCCGAGTACCTGGCCCGGGCGGGCGGCGACGCCCGTATCGCATTGGCCGGCCGATCGGCGGAAAAGCTGCTCGACGTGCGCAAGTCGCTGGGGGAGTCGGCGCAGTCCTGGCCGATCGTGGTCGCGGAGGCGTCATCGCCGTCGACGTTGAACGCCATGGCGGCGCAGACCCGGGTTGTGGTGAGCACCGTCGGTCCCTACACCCGCTACGGGCTGCCGCTGGTGGGCGCGTGTGCGGCCGCGGGCACCGATTACGCCGACCTCACCGGCGAGGCGAATTTCATGCGCAACAGCGCCGACCTGTACCACAAGCAGGCCATCGACACCGGTGCCCGCATCGTGCATGCATGCGGATTTGATTCCATCCCATCGGATTTGAGCGTGTATGCGCTGTACCGGCGGGCAGCGGAGGATGACACCGGCGAACTGGTTGACACCAACTTCGTGGTACGCCGGATGGCGGGCGGGTTGTCGGGCGGCACCGTCGCATCCATGTTGGAGGTGATGCAGACGGCGTCCAGCGACCCGGAGGCGCGGCGCATTCTCAACGATCCGTACACATTGACCACCGACCGTGCCGGTGAGCCCGAACTCGGTCCGCAGCCCGATCTTCCGTGGCGCCGCGGCCATGACATCGCTCCTGAGTTGAACGGCCTCTGGACGGCCGCCTTCGTCATGGCGCCGACCAACACCCGGGTGGTCCGGCGCAGCAGCGCGTTACAGGACTGGGCCTACGGCAGGCGGTTTCGCTACGCGGAGAATATGAGCGTCGGGTCGTCGTTTGCCGCACCCGTGGCCTCGGCGATGGCCAGTGGCGCGAGCAATGCCGTTTTCGGACTGGGCAGCCGTTACTTCCGGCTGCTTCCGCGCGGGCTGGTCGAACGGATCGTCCCGAAGTCGGGCACCGGTCCCAGCGAAAAGACCCGCGAGCGTGGCTGTTACAAGGCCGAGACCTACACCACCACGACCGGTGGGGCCCGGTATGTGGCGACCATCGCCCAGCAGGGCGACCCCGGGTACAAGGCCACCGCGGTGCTATTGGGAGAGAGTGCCCTTGCCCTCGCGCTGGACCGTGACCGCCTCTCCGATCTGCGTGGTGTGCTCACCCCGGCCGCGGCGATGGGTGATGTTCTGCTCAGCCGTTTTCCGGCCGCCGGGGTGTCGCTTCACACCGCCCGGCTGAGTTGAGACCGCGCTGTTGGGACGGGCCTGAACCACGATCAACTGGTCTATTGTCAGGGCCGAGACTCATCCCAGCAGCGGAGGTGGAGTGTCATGGCCGGTCTCGATGAACTGTGTTCCGAGATACCCACGCAGCAGATCGCGAGCAGGCTGGCGTCGACGAAAGCGAAGTCAACGTCGCCGTCCAAACCCTGATCCCGGTGCTGCTCGGCGGTCTGCAGCAGAACGCGCAAGACCCCGAGCACGAAACCAGGATCGAGTCGGCCGCCACCAACCACGCCGCCAGCGGACTCCTCGACTCGCGGCGCCGGCGTCGATCAGGTGGATGAGAACGACGGCCAAAAGCGATCGCCAAGATCTTCGGTGGCAACGACACCAGCCAGGTCGCGTCGGCCCTGTCCAGCGGCGGCGCGATCGGGACATCCTCGGCGGCCTGCAGGGCGGCAAAAAGTAGCCCAGCGTCCGAGCAGCGCGGCAGCGCCGGATCCCGGCGAGCCGGGCGTTTTCGCGTCTGGTGCGCCGGGTTCCTAGAATTGTGTGGTGACCGTCAGTTCGAGCTCCAACACCGCCACCCCCGGGGTCAGCCCAGAGGTTGGCCCCCGCGAGCGGGAGGTGCCACCAGCCCTGCCCAAGGCCTGGGACCCGGGCGCGGTAGAAGCCGAGCTGTATCAGGGCTGGGTGGACGCGGGCTACTTCGCCGCCGACGCGACGAGCGACAGACCGGGCTACTCGATCGTGCTGCCGCCGCCGAACGTGACCGGCAGCCTGCACATGGGCCACGCGCTGGACCACACCCTGATGGACGCCCTAACCCGGCGCAAGCGGATGCAAGGCTACGAGGTGCTCTGGCTGCCCGGCATGGACCATGCCGGCATCGCCACCCAGTCGGTGGTGGAAAAGCAGCTCGCCGTCGACGGCAAGACCAAAGAAGACTTCGGCCGCGAGCTGTTCATCGAGAAGGTGTGGGACTGGAAGCACGACTCCGGCGGGACCATCGGCGCCCAGATGCGCCGCCTCGGCGACGGAGTGGACTGGGGCCGTGACCGGTTCACCATGGACGATGGCCTTTCGCGCGCGGTGCGGACGATCTTCAAACGGCTCTACGACGCCGGACTGATCTACCAGGCCGAACGCCTGGTCAATTGGTCACCGGTGCTCGAGACCGCGATCTCCGATCTCGAGGTCAAGTACGAAGACGTCGAAGGTGAGCTGGTCTCATTCCGCTACGGCTCGATGAACGACGACGAGCCGTACATCGTCGTGGCCACCACCCGGATCGAGACGATGCTCGGTGACACCGCGATCGCAGTGCACCCCGACGACGAGCGGTACCGCGATCTGGTCGGCCAGACCTTGCCGCATCCGTTCGTCGACCGCCAGATCATCGTCGTCGCCGACGAACACGTCGATCCCGAATTCGGCACGGGCGCGGTCAAGGTCACCCCCGCGCACGACCCCAACGACTTCGAGATCGGGCTGCGGCACCAGCTGTCGATGCCGAACATTATGGATACCAAGGGCCGGATCGCGGACACCGGAACCCAATTCGACGGGATGGACCGATTCGATGCCCGGGTCGCGGTGCGCGAAGCGCTCGCCGCCGAAGGCCGCATCGTCGAAGAGAAGTGGCCCTACATGCACAGCGTCGGCCACTCCGAGCGCAGCGGCGAGTCGATCGAGCCGCGACTGTCGCTGCAGTGGTGGGTCAAGGTGGAGTCGCTGGCCAAGGCGGCCGGCGACGCGGTTCGCAACGGCGACACCGTCATCCACCCGCCGAGCCTGGAACCGCGCTGGTTCGCCTGGGTCGACGACATGCACGACTGGTGCATCTCGCGGCAGCTGTGGTGGGGCCATCGCATCCCGATCTGGCACGGGCCCAACGGTGAGACCGTCTGCGTGGGGCCGGACGAAACCCCGCCCCAGGGCTGGGAACAGGACCCCGATGTCCTCGACACGTGGTTCTCGTCGGCACTGTGGCCGTTCTCCACGATGGGCTGGCCCGAGCACACCCCCGAACTCGAGAAGTTCTATCCCACCAGCGTTCTGGTCACCGGGTACGACATCTTGTTCTTCTGGGTGGCCCGGATGGTGATGTTCGGCACCTTCGTCGCGGACGACGACGCGATCACCCTCGACGGTCGGCGCGGCCCTCAGGTGCCCTTCACCAACGTCTTTCTGCACGGGCTGATCCGCGACGAGTTCGGCCGCAAGATGAGCAAGTCCAGGGGCAACGGCATCGACCCGCTGGACTGGATCGACCGATACGGCGCGGACGCGCTGCGGTTCACCATGGCCCGCGGCGCCAGCCCCGGTGGCGACCTGTCCATCGGCGAAGACCACGCCAGGGCGTCGCGCAACTTCGCCACCAAGCTGTTCAACGCCACCCGGTTCGCGCTGCTCAACGGCGCCGCACCCGCGCCACTGCCCGAACCCGCCGACCTCACCGACGCCGACCGCTGGATCCTGGGGCGGCTGGAAGAAGTTCGGGCAGAAGTGGATTCGGCGTTCGACAGCTATGAATTCAACCGGGCCAGCGAATCGCTGTACCACTTCGCCTGGGACGAGTTCTGCGACTGGTACGTCGAACTGGCCAAGGCGCAGATCTCCGACGGCGCGGAAGGCACCACCGCGGTGCTGGCCGCGGTGCTCGACACCCTGCTGCGGCTGCTGCACCCGGTGATGCCGTTCGTCACCGAGACCCTGTGGAAGGCGCTGACCGGCGGCGAGTCGCTCGTCATCGCCGCGTGGCCGCAGTCGTCCGGTATAGCGCTGGATCCCGTTGCCGCACAGCGCATCGCCGATATGCAGAGGCTGATCACCGAGGTGCGGCGGTTCCGCAGCGACCAGGGTCTCAACGACCGGCAGAAGGTGCCCGCACGGTTGGCCGGTATCGCCGAAGCCGATATCGGCGCGCAGGTCGACGCGGTGACGTCACTGGCCTGGCTCACGCCTGCGGGCGACGGTTTCAGCCCGTCAGCCTCGGTGGAGGTGCGGCTGGCGCACGGCACCGTCGTCGTCGAGCTGGACACCTCCGGCAGCGTCGACGTCGCCGCCGAACGGCGCAGGCTTGAGAAGGACCTGGCCGCCGCGGAGAAGGAACTGGCCGGAACCGAGGCGAAGCTCGGCAACGACGCATTCCTGGCCAAGGCCCCGGCGCCGGTGGTCGACAAGATCCGCGCCCGCCAGCAGTTCGCGCGTGAGGAAGTCGACCGCATCTCGTCGCGGTTGGCTGCGTTGCGATGACCGCGGACCCGGACCCAACACCGGACGAGATCGCGTCGCTGCTCCAGGTCGAGCACCTGCTCGAGCAGCGGTGGCCGGAAACCCGCATCTAGCCCAGCACCGCGCGTATCGCCGCGCTGATGGAGCTGCTCGGCTCGCCGCAACTCGGTTATCCGTCGATCCACATCGCCGGCACGAACGGCAAGACCTCGGTAGCGCGGATGGTTGATGCGTTGCTGACGGCGCTGCACCGCCGCACCGGACGCACCACCAGTCCGCATCTGCAGTCCGCCGTCGAGCGCATCGCCGTCGACAACCGGCCCATCACCCCGGCCCGGTATGTCGAGACCTACCGCGAGATCGAACCGTTCGTGCAACTGGTGGACCAGCAGTCCCAGGCGGGCCTGTTAGGACCCGGCGGGCCCGCGATGAGCAAGTTCGAGGTCGTCACCGCGATGGCCTTCGCGGCGTTTGCCGACGCCCCGGTCGATATCGCTGTCGTCGAGGTCGGCCTCGGCGGCCGCTGGGACGCCACCAACGTCGTCGACGCCCCGGTCGCCGTCGTCACCCCCATCGGCGTCGACCACACCGACTATCTCGGCGACGACATCGCCGACATCGCTCGGGAAAAGGCCGGGATCATCAAAAAGCACGAGGACGACCTGTTGCCGGTGGACACCGTCGCGGTGATCGGGCGCCAGCCCACCGAAGTGATGGACGTGCTGCTGGCGCAGACGGTCCAGGCCGACGCCGCAGTCGCCCGGGAGGATTCCGAGTTCGCGGTACTGAGCCGGCAGGTCGCGGTCGGTGGCCAGATGCTCGAACTGCAGGGCCTCGGCGGCGTCTACTCCGATGTCTTCCTTCCCCTGCACGGCGAGCATCAGGCACACAACGCCGCGATCGCATTGGCTGCGGTCGAAGCCTTTTTCGGCGCCGGCGCTGA
>JAOPWF010000594.1 GCA_025965815.1 Mycobacterium sp. | reverse complement strand
CGCGCTGATCTCGTCGGCCAACGCCCGGATGGGACGCATCGATGTGCTGGTCAACAACGCCGGCCTCGGCGGGGAGACCCCGGTCGCCGACATGACCGACGAGGAGTGGGACCGGGTGCTCGACGTGACGTTGAACTCGACGTTCCGCGCCACCCGCGCCGCGCTGCGCTACTTCCGCGATGCGAGTCACGGCGGCGTCATCGTAAACAACGCCAGCGTGCTGGGTTGGCGTGCGCAGCACGGACAGGCGCACTACGCCGCCGCGAAGGCCGGCGTGATGGCGCTGACGCGGTGTGCCGCCATCGAGGCCGTCGAATACGGCGTCCGGATCAACGCCGTCGCGCCCAGCATCGCCCGGCACAAGTTCCTCGACAAGGTCACCTCATCGGAGTTGCTCGACCGGCTCACCGCGGGCGAGGCCTTCGGTCGGGCGGCCGAGCCGTGGGAGGTCGCCGCCACCATCGCGTTCCTGGCCAGCGATTACTCCAGTTACCTGACTGGAGAAGTGATTTCGGTGTCGAGCCAGCACCCATGACCAGACGGGACGAGTTGCTTGCACTGGCGGCGACGCTGATTGCGGAACAGGGTCTGCGGGCCACGACCGTCCGCGATATCGCCGACAAGGCGGGCATCCTCTCGGGCAGCCTGTATCACCATTTCAAGTCCAAAGAGCAGATGGTCGACGAGGTGCTGCGTGACTTCCTGGACTGGTTGTTCGCCCGCTACCAGGAGATCGTCGATACGCAGCCCAACCCGTTGGAGCGGCTCAAGGGCCTGTTCATGGCGTCGTTCGATGCGATCGAGCACCGGCATGCGCAGGTCGTCATCTATCAGGACGAGGCCAAGCGACTGTCGTCGCAACCACGGTTCGCCTACGTCGAGCAACGGAACAAACAGCAACGCAAGATGTGGCTCGACGTGCTGCACCAGGGCATCGAGGAGGGCTACTTCCGGCCCGATATCGATGTCGACCTGGTGTACCGGTTCATCCGGGACACCACCTGGGTTTCCGTACGCTGGTATCAGCCCGGTGGCCCGCTGACGGCCGAAGAGGTTGGCCGCCAATACCTCAGCATCGTCCTCGGCGGCATCACCGCTGACACATCCAAAGGAGATTAGAAATGCCCGAGGCGTACATCGTCGAAGCTGTGCGTACCGCGGTCGGCAAGCGCAACGGATCGCTGGCCGGCGTGCACCCGATCGACCTGGGCGTGCATGCGTTCCGCGGTCTGTTCGATCGGGTCGATGTCGATCCGGGGGCCGTCGATGACGTCATCGTGGGCTGCGTCGACGCGATCGGCGGGCAGGCCGGCAACATCGGCCGCAACGCGTGGCTGGCCGCCGGCTACCCGGAGGAAGTCCCCGGCGTCACCGTCGACCGTCAGTGCGGATCTTCGCAGCAGGCCATTTCGTTTGGCGCGCAGGCGATCATGTCCGGCACTGCCGACATCATTCTGGCCGGCGGCATGCAGAACATGAGTCAGATCCCGATCGCCTCGGCGATGGTGGTCGGGCAGCAGTTCGGGTTCACCTCGCCGACGGGTGAGTCGGAGAACTGGCGGCACCGCTACGGCGACGAGGAGATCTCGCAGTTCCGTGGCGCGGAGCTGATCGCGGAACGGTGGAACATCTCCCGCGAGGAGATGGAGCAGTTCGCTCTCACCAGCCACGAGCGGGCGTTCGCGGCGATCCGTGGCGGGCACTTCGACAACGAAGTCATTGCGGTCGGCGACTTCCGGATCGACGAAGGGCCGCGCGAGTCGACGCTGGAGAAGCTGGCTTCGCTGAAGCCGCTGAGCGAGGGTGGCCGGCTGACCGCGGCGCTGGCCAGCCAGATCTCCGACGGTGCCAGCGCGGTGCTGCTCGCCTCCGAGCAGGCTGTCAAGGATCACAAGCTCACCCCGCGGGCCCGCATCCACCACATCAGTGCCCGGGGCGCCGACCCGGTGTTCATGCTGACCGGACCGATCCCCGCCACGCGGTACGCCCTGGAGAAGACCGGGCTGTCCATCGACGACATCGACGTCGTCGAGATCAACGAGGCCTTCGCGCCGGTTGTGCTGGCCTGGCTCAAGGAGATCAAGGCGGATCCGGAGACGGTCAACCCCAACGGCGGCGCGATCGCGCTCGGACATCCGTTGGGTGCCACCGGTGCCAAGCTGTTCACGACGATGCTCAACGAGCTCGAGCGCACCGGCGGCCGTTATGGACTGCAGACGATGTGCGAGGGCGGCGGCACCGCCAACGTCACCATCATCGAACGTCTCTAGCGCTTCCTCGAGCTAGACCGGGCAGCCGGCCGCCCTGAGCTTCTGGCGTACCCGATCGACGATGACGGTGGGGCGCGAGAGCATCTCCGCGCTGACTCTCACGACCGCCCAGCCCGCCGCCTCGAGCATCGCCAGGCGGTCAATGTCCCACGACCGCTGGTATCGGTCGGACCAGTGCTGGACGCCGTCGTACTCCACAGCGACGCGCCAATCCCGCCATCCCATGTCGACCCTGATCCGCACGACTCCGAAGCTGTCGGCGAACTCAATCTGGGCTTCCGGGGCGGGCAGTCCCGCGTTCACCAACAGCAATCGGACGCGAGTCTCCTGGGGCGACTCGGCGCCGCCGTCGACGAGCCCCAGCGTCGAGCGCAGCCAGCGGACCCCTCGGATACCGGGCTTTCGGTCGGCGATCGCGAGGACGTCGGCGCACTTGAATTCGGTGGCATTGGCCAGAGCGTCGAGATAGGGCAGAGCGCGGCGCGTGCACATTGTCCGGCCGATGTCGAATGCGGTGCGCTCCGGCGTTGTCACCCGCATACCGTCCACCACACAGATGTCGTCCGATTCCAGTGAGTAGGTATGCAACACAATCCCGGACGGGCAGTGCCGGTCCGTCCTACTCAACTCCGCGGGCAGTTGTGCGACGATCCACTTGGTACCCAGCACCGCGGCCGCCGACAGTCCGGTCAGCGTCGACTCGTCGCCGGCCCACAACCAGGCAGCCCGTGCGCGCAGCACGGCGGTGAGTGGAATCTGCTTTGGCAGATAGACATTGCGATACACAGCGCGATAGTCCTTGCTGAGCTGCCGCGTGGATATCGATCCCTGTCGTACGGCGTCCCGGCCGAGGAACGGCCAATCATCCCCACCCATAGCGGAATGCTGGCATCACCGGCTGACACACTTGCCGAGTGTGCGGGCTCTGATCACAGAAGCCGGGTGGGGTTATCCACAGCCCGCACAGTCGGCGGCCTCGACTACTCGACGAGTGCCGACGCCGCCTGCAGGTGCTTGACGGCGTCGCTGACGATCGACTCGATCAGCTCGGCGCACGACGGCAGGTCGTCGAGGATGCCGGCCACCTGACCTGATGCCAGCACGCCGGCGTCGGTGTTGCCCTCGACCAGGCCCGCCCGCAGCAGCATCGGCGTGTTCGCAGCCATCACCACCTGCGACCAGCTCAGGTCCTTGCCGTGTCGCATCGCCAGCCCGTCGTTGATCATCGACCGCCACGTCATCTGCGACATCTTCTTGAACTTGGCGGCGTTACGCACGGCCGCGGTGAAACCCCGTGCCCGCGAACCGCTCTCCAGCTTCTCGACGAGGCCGGTCCGCAGCACCCGGTGCGGCATGCCGTCCACGCGGGTGGACACCACGGTGCCGTCCAGGCCCGACGCCAGATACTGCTGCTTCACCGCGTCGGGCACGGTGCTGTCCGAGGTGAGCAGGAACCGGGTCCCCATCGCCACGCCGGCGGCGCCATAGCACAGCGCCGCTGCCAGCCCGCGTCCGTCGAAGAAGCCGCCGGCCGCGACGACCGGAATGTCCACCGCGTCGAGTACCGACGGCAGCAGCAGCGTGGTCGCGACCGGCCCGGTGTGCCCGCCGCCTTCGCCGCCCTGCACGATGACCGCGTCGGCGCCCCAGCCCGCGACCTTGCGGGCGTGCTTGGCGGCTCCGACCGACGGAATCACCACCACGCCGGCGTCTTTGAGCCGTGCGATCAGTTCGGGTTTCGGCGCCAGCGCGAACGACGCCACCTTCACCCCTTCGCGGATCAGCAACTCGACGCGGTCCGGCGCATCGGCCGCGTCGGCGCGGATGTTCACCCCGAACGGCCTCGACGTGGCCGACTTGACCTTCGCGATCGCTGTCGCCAGCTCGTCGAGCGTCATGGTGGCCGACGCCAGGATGCCAATACCACCGGCGTTGGCGGTCGCCGACACCAGCCGCGCCCCGGCGACCCAGCCCATCCCGGTCTGCACCACCGGATGTTCGATGCCGACCAGCTCGGTAAGCGGCGTACGCAGTCTCATACCTTGACCTCTTTGTCCCGCAACGACTTCGGGTCGATCACCTCGCGGATCAGCTTCAGCTCGTCGTGGGTGGCCAGCCGCGTGGCGTCGGCCCCATCCAGGCCGTGCACATCGAACGACGTCGCCGCACGCACATCGTCGGCGGACACTCCCGGGTGCAGCGACACCGCCCGCATGGTGCGGTCCGGTCCCCCGAAGTCGAAGACACCGAGGTTGGACACCACCCGCCGTACGTCGACGAAGCGGAACGCCGGGTTGCCGTCGTCGACCTTGTCCGAGCCGATGCCACACACCACGTCGACGCTGTCGCAGAACACCCTCTTGGAGTGGTTGCCGACCCAGTAGCTGGTGGGGTGGTTGATGGTGTTGCCCGGTGCGCCACGCAGCCCGAACATCTGGCGGGTCGGGTGCTGCAGTGGCCCGAACGCCGACAGGTTCTGATTGCCGTACCGGTCAACCTGGTTGGCGCCCATCACCACATGCCGCCGGCCCCAGGCCAGCGTCTCGAAAACCCGGCCGAAGGGCATCCAGCCCTCGACGGCTCCGGACGCCCCGAGCGCGGGCGTGTCGGCCAGCAGTTGCGCCTCGCCGTCAGTGAGCACCAGGTCGGGGGAGAAGGTGAGTCGGGCCAGTCGCGCTCCGACGGACGCGACGGTCGTCATCGGGCTGACCATGATTTCGCCGGCGTCGCGGAACAGCTCCGCGCACGCCACCACGCACACTTCGGCACGGCTGACTGAGATCACGATGGGTCCTCCGTCCGGAATCGGCGCACCGCCGATTGGTAGTCGGCCTCGCTGCCGGAGAGATACGTCTGGATGAACTGCTGCCAGCTTTCGTCCGACGCGGCCGCCTCGGCGTAGTGCCGCTGGAATTTCTCGTCACGGCCGTAATCCGGTGCTGCGGTGGTGAAGTGGGCACCACCGGGCGCTTCTACAACGGAGTCCACCATCATCCGGTTTATCAGCAGCGCCTGCGGAGGAACGGATTTGACCAGCTCGTCGGTGGGCACCACCTTCTCTGCCGACAGGAAGCGCTTGTCGGCGGCCATCAGGAACAGGTCGTCGAAGTAGGGGTCGATCCCGGTGTACGCGGCATTGCCCTGTGCATCCCCGAGATTCAGGTGGACGAACGCCGCGTCCAGCCGCAGCGCCGGCATCGCAATCAGGGTCTCGGTGCCGCCGTCCGCCGACGGATACGGCGACGTCACGGTCTTGATCTCGTCGCCCCAGAACGCCAGCACGTCGCTGCCCAGACCCGCGCGGATCGGCAGGAACGGCAGCCGCTGGGCGGCGGCCTGCAGCCCGCAGCGCAGCATGCCCTCGTCCATTTCGCGGGCGACGATCGAACCGGTAGTGCGGGCCTTGGCGAACCACGGGTCGTAGAACGGCGGCGAGTCCAGCGAAACGAAGCCGTAGTAGACCTTGCGCACCTTGCCGGCCGAGCAGAGCAGTCCGAGGTCAGGCCCGCCGTAAGTGACGACGGTCAGGTCGGTGATGTCGGTTCGCAGGATCGCACGGATGAACGCCATTGGCTTGCGTCGCGATCCCCACCCGCCGATGCCGATGGTCATGCCACTCTCCAGCTGCTCGACAGCCCGGTCGAGAGTGGTTCGCTTGTCGCTCATGACTTCTGGACGAATGCGTCGCGGTGCTCGTCGGCCACCCCGGCCAGGTTCAGCTCGAACGTGAAGCCCTGCTCCATCCGGTAGCTGGAGTTCACCCGTTGCACATCGATCAAATTCAGTGCCTCCTTGGCGGCTCGGATCACCCGGGTGTCTTTGGTGGCGATGTCGCGTGCGACGCGCAGCGCGGCCTCGTCGAGTTGGTCGCGCGGCACGACTTCGTGCACGGAGCCGAAATGGTGCAAGGTTGCGGCGTCCACGGTGGCCGCGGTGAAGAACAGCCGCCGCATCATGTGTTGTGGCACCAGCCGCGACAGGTGGGTGGCCGCGCCGAGCGCGCCGCGGTCGATCTCCGGCAGGCCGAAGGTGGCGTCGTCGGAAGCGACGATGACATCGGAGTTGCCGGCGAGCCCGATGCCGCCACCCACACAGAAGCCGTTCACTGCGGTGACCACCGGAACCTCACACTCGTACACCGCGCGAAAGGCGGCGAAGCAACCGCGGTTGGCGTCGATCAGCGCGGTGAATCCTTCGGTGCGCTGCATCTCCTTGATGTCGACACCTGCGTTGAAGCCGCGGCCCTCCGCCCGCAGGATTACCACGTGGGTTGCGGTATCGCGGCCCGCGGCGGTGATGACGTCGGCGAGTTCGAACCAGCCGCGCGACGGGATCGCGTTCACTGGTGGGTAGTCGACGGTGACCGAGACAATGCCTGGTTCGACCGTCGTAGATGTGATCGTCATCGAGAATCTAAGCCACTTCCTGCAGTCGCTACCTAAGCAAGCACTTGCTTGGTACGCTAGCACAGTGACCGAAGAGCCAGGGCCATTTCATATTGATTCCGGAGGGCTGGGGGCACCTCCCGCTTGCGGGGGAGAGCGAAGCGACCCGGGAATCAACTTGGGCCTCGACGGCCGGGTGGTGCTGGTGACCGGTGGCGTCCGAGGGGTTGGCGCCGGCATCAGCGCCATCTTTGCGGCGCAAGGCGCAACGGTGATCACGTGTGCGCGCCACGCCGTTGAGGACCTGCCGTACGAATTCCACCCGTGCGACGTTCGCGACGACGAAGCCGTCGAGCGGATGGTTTCCGCGATCGTCGACAAGCATGGCCGGCTCGACGTGGTGGTCAACAATGCAGGCGGCTCGCCGTACGCGCTCGCCGCCGAGGCAAGCCCGAAGTTCCACAGTAAGATCGTCCAGCTCAATCTCCTTGCGCCGTTGCTGGTTTCGCAATGTGCCAACGCGCACATGCAGAAGCAGCCGCAGGGCGGAGCGATCGTCAGCATCTCCAGTGTCAGCGGCCGCAGGCCCACACCGGGTACCGCCGCCTACGGCGCGGCCAAGGCCGGTGTGGAGAGCCTCACCCAAACTCTCGCCGTGGAATGGGCGCCGAAGGTACGGGTGAACGCGCTTGCGGTCGGGATGGTGGAAACCGAGCAGTCGGAGCTGTTCTACGGCGACGCCGAGTCGCTGGCCGCGGTCGCCGCGACAGTGCCGCTGGGACGTTTGGCACGACCCAGCGAAATCGGCTGGGCGGCAGCATTCTTGGCGTCCGATGCGGCGTCGTACATCAGCGGCGCCACGCTGGCCGTGCACGGTGGTGGCGAACCGCCGCCGTATCTGGCCGCGTCCAGCGCCAACAAGTAAGCGATCAAGGAGTAACGGATATGGGACTGGTCGACGGCCGGGTGGTCATTGTGACGGGAGCGGGCCGCGGTATCGGCCGTGCGCACGCGCTCGCGTTCGCCGGGGAAGGTGCACGCGTGGTGGTCAACGACATCGGGGTGGGTCTGGATGGATCAGCGGGAGACAGCCCGGCGCACGAAGTGGTCGAGCAGATCACCTCGGCGGGCGGTGAAGCTGTGGCCAACGGGGACGACGTCGCGGACTGGGCCGGTGCGGCGAACCTGATCCAGACCGCGGTCGACTCCTTCGGTGGCCTCGATGTGCTGGTCAACAATGCGGGTTTCATCCGGGATCGGATGCTCGGCAACACCAGCGAGGAGGAGTGGGACGCCGTCATCCGTGTTCACCTCAAGGGCCACTTCGCAACGTTGCGCCACGCCGCTCAGCACTGGCGCTGGCAGAAGAAGGCCGGACATAAAGTGGACGCCCGCGTGATCAACACGAGTTCGGCGGCCGGCCTGCAGGGCAGCGTCGGTCAGGGCAACTACTCGGCGGCCAAGGCCGGCATCGCCGCAATGACACTGGTGGGTGCTGCCGAGCTGGGCCGCTACGGCGTCACGGTCAACGCGATCGCACCGGCCGCCCGGACCCGGATGACCGAAGCGGTGTTCGCCGAGACGATGGCCGCCCCCGAGGACGGTTTCGACGCGATGGCGCCCGAGAACGTGTCGCCGCTGGTGGTGTGGCTGGGCAGCGTCCAATCACGCGACGTCACCGGCAAGGTGTTCGAGGTCGAGGGCGGCCTGATCCGGGTGGCCGAGGGCTGGGCGCACGGGCCGCAGGTCGACAAGGGCGCGAAATGGGATCCCGCCGAGCTGGGTTCGGTCGTCGGCGACCTGCTGTCGAATTCGCGTCCCCCGGTTCCGGTCTACGGGGCCTGATGTCGCCGGCCCGGCGGCTCCGGGCCTGATGTCGCCGGCCCGGCGGCTCCGGGCCTAACCGGCCCGCGGTTCGCAGACCACCAACGGGATAACCCGGTCGGCCGCCTCGCGGTATGCCTTGTACGGCGGGTACATCTTGATCAGCGGCGGCCAGTAGCGGTCGCGCTCCTCGTCGGTGGCGTCCCGGGCGGTGAGGTCGTGTTTCTCGCCGCGGACCTGCACCTGCACCTTGGGATTGGCCTTGAGGTTGAGGTACCACATCGGATTGCCGGCGCGGCCGCCGAACGATGCAGGCAGCACGATGCGGTCACCGTCGCGCAGATAGAGCGTCGGCGTGATGCGCGGCTGGCCGGACTTGCGGCCCGTCGTGGTGAGCAGCGCCGCCGGGAACCAGAGCAGCTTCGCGCCGAGCCTGCCGTTGGTGCGCTGATAGACCCAGATGTGCGCGCGGGCGAAGTATTTGAGGATCAACGCCAGCAGGCGGGAGTTCCGTATCCGTCCGGACTTGGCCATACCCGCATGCTAGGTAAGGCGTTCAGGGATCGCAGATCACGATCGGAATGACGCGGCCGGTCCACGACTGATAGTCCGCATAGGTCGGATACATCTCCACCAGCTTTCGCCAGTACTGCGCACGCTCCTCGTCGGTGGCGTCGCGGGCGGTGAGTTGCAGGACCTCGTCGCGGATCTGGACCCGCACCTTGGGATCGGCCTTGAGGTTGAGGTACCACATCGGATTGTTCTCCCGGCCGCTCTGCGACGCGGCCACCACCACGCGGCCACCCTCGCACAGGAAGTACAGCGGACTGATCCGCGGCTGTCCGCTCTTGCGGCCGGTGCTGGTCAGCAACCGCACCGGGATCTTCTGGAAGGTTCCGCCCGCCTGCCGTCGGTGCGGCGGTAGATCCAGGCGTTGAAGCGCGACATCCACTTGATGAAATAAGTCGCCCAAGTGCAATGCAGACCTCGTGGTTTATCCATCACGAGACTCTTATGCTCATATGCTCACATCGTGGACACTGTCTCCGATACCGACCGCATCGCGGCGGCCCAAGCCTATGTCGACGCCTTGGTCAGCCACGATGGGGACTCGGTGCCGTTCGCTCCGGAGTGCGTGCGAATCGAGCAGGGCGTCAAGACCGGGTTCTCCGGCAAGCATCTGCGCCGCAGTCTCAACCGCGGACCGCAATATCGC
>JAOPWF010000591.1 GCA_025965815.1 Mycobacterium sp. | reverse complement strand
AACCGGCGTAGCTGGGCAACGACGTCTGCCTCATCGCCGAAGACGCACATGTCGGCGATGTTGTCGATGCCCTCCAGCTCCATCATGGCCCGATACGCCGGCATATCACCGGGCTGGTGGCTGAAGGTGGCGGCGATCTGATTGCGCGCGGCCGCCACATCGGATGTCACGCTGACCGGCAGACCGACGATGATCTGCGGCGCCGGGCGTCCGGCCGCAGCCGCTGCCCGGCTTATCCGCGGGACTATTTGTCGTTCAACGGTTTTCGGGCCTGTCCAGGTGGTTACCGTGCCATCGGTAAGTTCGCCGGCCAGGTCCAGCATGCGCGGCCCCAGCGCCGCGGCGATGACGGGCGGAATGGGCGCCTTGGGCACAGTGAGTTGGCCGACTGCGGTGATTCTGGGGCCATGATGATCGACCGGCTCACCCGCCAGCGCGGGCCCCAGCACCTGCAGGTATTCGCGGAGAAACGCCGCCGGGGCGGAGTAGTCGTAGCCGAGCATGTCGGCGACCAGGAAGCGATGGCTGACACCGATTCCCAGAATCAGTCGTCCGTCGGTCGCCGCCGACGCGGTGAGCGCCTGCCTGGCCAGCGCGAACGGATGCTGGGTGTAGGCGACCACCACGCTGGAACCCAGCTCGATCCGGGGAATCGCGGCGCCCGCGACCGCCAGCGTGGTCAGTGCGTCCCAACCCGCCACCTCGGCCCACGGTGGCGGCTGCGGGAACCAGAGCCGGGAGAAGCCGGCGTCGGCTGCACATCTGATCGTCGACACCACCCCGTCCAGTCCGGTCGGATCGTTCGGGTCCGGCACGGCCGTCACACTGACCCTCATGACGACTCCTTACTCGGATAGAATCGGAGACTGTCTCCGCTCACTATATGGAGAGTGTCTCCGCTTGTCTACAGGAGGCTTGATTGACGCCGAGAACCGGCGCGCAATCGCCAGCTGTTGCTCGACGCCGCCTGCGACGCGTTCGGCCGCCACGGTGTGACACGAGGACGACTTCGTGGTCGTCCCGCGGGAACGAGACAACCCGGATCGCATTGTCAGCGAGGGTCACGTAGGTAGCGTCCCCGGCGACGGGCGGGTCGCCACCCGCTCCGTGAGCGGCATTCCGGCCGGGGTGCCGCTATGTGCCATGGTTCGGGTATTGGGGACTTGGGAGGATCTTCTTGGCGGTACGGGAGGTGAATCCGCTGACTCCAGCACCGTATGCTCCGACCCTAGCCAATGCGCCTCGGACCTAGCGCTGCAAAAACGTCCGTGGTCGGGAAGAGCTGCAATTCGCCGTAAACCCGGGCGCCGCCTATCTTGTGGAATTCCGCAATGCCAGCGGCGCCGACGCGACGGGCATGGTCGTCGACATCGCCACATCGGGCGTGGCGATGCTGGGCGACCAGGGCGTGGTAGCGCCTTCGGTGCCATTCACGCATCAATCAGCGGTGCTGGCGACACAAATACAGGCAACAATGGCACAGCCCTCAACGTGAGGGTCTTGAAGCTCCAACTATTGACCACTTCTGGCGCATTTGGGGGTGCCTGCGCTAGTCCTTGCGGCCGGCGTCGAGCAGGCGGAGAACCGCCGCGCCCTCCTCGTCGGAGGCCTCCAGGTCCACCTCCACGTCGAAGCCCCAATCGTGGTCGCCCGCCGGGTCGTCCAGGATCTGCCGCACGCGCCACACGCCGGGCTGCCGGTCGATGATCAGGAGCGCGGGGCCGCGGGCGTCGGCGCCCGTGCCCACATCGTCGTGCTCGTCGAAGTACGCGCGGGTGACCTCCTCCCAGCGCTCGGAGGTCCACCCGGAGTCGGCGTCCAGCTGGCCGAGATCGTGCCAGCGGCGCCGTGCGAACAGCTCCACCCGGCGGAAGAGCGCATTGCGGACCATCGCGGTGAACGCCCGCTCGTTGCCGGTGAGCGGGCGCGGGCGGGCCGGTACCGACACGGGGGCGTCCAGCGGCTGGTCCGGGTTGGTGAGCTGCTCCCACTCGTCGAGCAGACTCGAATCGACTTGGCGCACAAGCTCGCCGAGCCACTCGACGATGTCGGTGACTTCCTCGGTTCGCGCGGCGGCGGGCACTCCGGACCGCAGCGCCTTGAAGGCGTCGGAGAGGTAGCGCAGCACTGCGCCCTCGGAGCGGGTCAGCCCGTAGACGCTGACGAACTCCCGGAATGTGAACGCCCGCTCCCACATCTCGCGCACGACGGACTTCGGCGACAGCTGCGCGTCAGCGGCCCACGGGTTGCTCTGCAGGTACACCTCGTAGACGTGCCCGAGCAGCTCCTCAAGCGGTCGGGGATAGGTGACGTCGTCCAGCAACTCCATCCGCTCGTCGTACTCGATGCCGTCGGCCTTCATCTGGGCAACGGCCTCGCCTCTGGCCTTGTTCAGCTGCGCCGCGACGATCTGGCGAGGGTCCTCGAGCGTCGCCTCGATGACCGAAACTACGTCCAGCGCATAGGTTTCGGACGCCGGGTCGAGCACGTCGACCGCGGCGAGCGCGAACGTTGACAGCGGCTGGTTGAGGGCGAAGTCGGACGGCAGGTCGACGGTCAGCCGGTAGCGCCGTCCGTCGGCGTCGGCCTCGTCGAGCCGCTCAAGGACGCCGGCCTGCAGCAGCGAGCGGGCGATGCCGACCGCCTCACGAATGTGCTGCAACTGCCGCTTGCGCGGCTCGTGGTTGTCGGTGAGCAGCCTGCGCATCGCGACGAACGGGTCACCGGGACGGTCGACGACGTCGAGGATCATCGCCGTCGACACCCGCATGTTGCTGGTCAGTGGCTCGGGGGCGGCCTCGACCAGCCGGGTCATGGTCGACTCGCTCCACGGCACCATGCCCTCGGGCACCTTGCGGCGCACCAGCTTTCGGCGCTTCTTCTTGTCGTCGGCCACCTTGGCGAACTGTTTGAGGTTCTCCACCTCGTGGTCGGGCGCCTGGACGACAACGGTGCCCGCGGTGTCGTAGCCTGCCCGCCCGGCGCGGCCGGCGATCTGGTGGAACTCGCGGACGGTGAGCAGCCGAGTGCGAGTGCCGTCGTATTTCGACAGAGCCGAGAAGACGACGGTCCGGATCGGCACGTTGATGCCGACGCCGAGGGTGTCGGTGCCGCAGATGACCTTGAGCAGGCCGGCCTGGGCCAGCTGTTCGACCAGCCGCCGGTACTTGGGCAGCATCCCGGCGTGGTGAACGCCGATCCCGTGCCGGACCAATCTCGAGAGCGTCGTCCCAAACGCCGAGGAGAACCGGAATCCGCCGATCATGTCGGCGATCGCGACCTTCTCCTCCTTGGTGCTCACGTTGACGCTCATCAGCGCCTGCGCCCGCTCCAGCGCCGAGGCCTGGGTGAAGTGGACGACGTAGATCGGCGCCTGTTTCGTGTCGAGCAGGTCGCCGATCGTCTCGTGCATCGGGGTAGTCGCGTAGGAGTAATACAGCGGAACCGGGCGTTCGGCGTTGGCCACCAGCGCTGTCGGCCGGCCGGTGCGACGGGTCAGGTCCTCGCGGAGGAACGTGACATCGCCGAGCGTGGCCGACATCAGAAGGAACTGTGCGTTCGGCAGCTCCAGCAGCGGTACCTGCCACGCCCAGCCGCGACCGGGGTCGCCGTAGAAGTGGAATTCGTCCATAACCACGAGGCCGATATCTGCTCCTGCACCTTCGCGCAGTGCGATGTTGGCCAGGACCTCCGCAGTGCAGGCGATGATCGGCGCCCCCGCGTTGACCGAGGCGTCGCCGGTGAGCATGCCGACGTTGGCCGCCCCGAACACGTCGCAAAGGGCGAAGAACTTCTCGCTGACCAGCGCCTTGATCGGCGCGGTGTAGTAGCTGAGGGTTCCCGCTGCCAGCGCCGCGTACAGCGCGCCGGTGGCCACCAGCGACTTGCCCGAGCCGGTCGGCGTCGCCAAGACCACGTTCGCGCCGCTGACCAGTTCGATCAGCGCCTCCTCCTGCGCCGGGTACAGCACGGTGCCGCTCGCCTCGGCCCATGCGGCGAACGAGGCGAACAGCTCGTCTGGGTCGGCGCCCTTCGCGCGCAGGGCCGACAGGTCGCTCGGATTGTCGAGCAGGGGAGGTGCAATTCCTGACATTGTGAGGACCAGCGTGCCTGACAGGCATTCCGTTCCCGGCGGGTGTGGTGCGTGTTCGCAGGATTGACGAACTGTCAGTGAGCGCCTGCGTCGTCAGCCAAACCGCGAAGGCACGTTTCAGCTCGCTCGACGAGAACACCAAAGGTGGGATCACCGCCGTGATGGTCAATGAGCTGCCGGTAGGCGTCTGCTGCCTCGCGCGACCTACCCATCTCGCTGAGGGTGATGCCCTCGGCCAGGAGCCCCGTGGCGACCAACAAGCGCAATGCCGGGTCTGGATCGTCGAGGTAACGGTCGATGACCTGGCGCGAGGCCGCCAGCGCGTCGGAGAACCGACTAAGCCTTCGCAGCGCCGTGGCTTGGACGAGTAGCGCCTCGCCGACCAGATAATCCGTGTCCGGATCCGCTGTCTCAGCACAGCTGTCAACGACATGCTGGCAGGCGGTCATGGCGTCCGTGAACCGGCCGAGCTCACACAGCGCGAGCCCTTGCGCCACGCCCTGGGTCAGCAGCGCCACGGAGACCCGATTGCGCATATCCGGGTCGGGATCGTTACCGTAGCGGTCAACAATCTGCTGACAGACCGCCACCGCGTCTCCTGGCCTCCCCGACTGAATCAGCGCGATACCTTGGCTACCGAGCGCCTCGGCGACCCACACCTGGACACCCGGGTCAGGATCGTCACCGTAGCGGCTGACTACCTGATGGCAGGCCGCGACCGCGTCCTGGAACCGACCAAGCCCACACAGCGCGACGGCCTGCTTGTCGAGCGCCGCTGCAACCCGCTGACGCAGGTCTGGATCGGGATCGTCGCCGTAGAGCAGAGCTATCTGACGGCTCACTGTCAGCGCGTCCTGGAACCGACGAAGCCCAGACAGCGCGACCACCTGCCCGTCAAGCGCTGCGGCCATCCACGGGCGCAAGTAGGGGTCCGGCTCGTCACCGCATCGGTCGACCGCCCGCTGGCAGGCGGATAAGGCATCAGCGCA
>JAOPWF010000571.1 GCA_025965815.1 Mycobacterium sp. | reverse complement strand
CGGCGCGAACGTGAGCACGCCCATGCCGTAGCGCTGGGCCGTCGGTAGCACGCGGCTCTCGATGCCACGTACGAGAATTGAGTAGGGCGGCTGCTCGGTGCGGAACCGGTGATGGCCACGGCGCTCGGCAGTCCACTGCGCCTGGACGATCTCCTCGGGCGCGAAGGACGAGGTGCCGATCGCCCGCACCTTGCCCTCACGCACCAGGTCGGACAGCGCGGCCAGCGTCTCGTCGATGTCGGTGGCGGGGTCGGGACGGTGCAACTGGTAGAGGTCGATGTGGTCGGTGTTGAGCCTGTCGAGGCTGCCTTCCACAGCCCGCCGGATCCAGCGCGGCGACGCTCCGCGCCGGTCTGGCCCCTCGTCCATGGGCAGCCCGAACTTAGTCGCGAGCACCACCTCGTCGCGCCGGCCACGCAGCGCCTTGCCGACGATGACCTCCGATTCGCCGAGCGAGTAGACGTCCGCCGTGTCGACCAGGTTGATGCCCGCGTCCAGGGCGGCGTGGATCATGCACACCGACTCGTCGTGATCGGTATTGCCCATGGCACCGAAGTTCATCGCGCCCAGCGCGAACTCACTCACCGAGATGCCGGTACCGCCCAGAATCCTGCGTTCCATGAATACCGTCCCCTTCCGTCCAAGACCAGCTCAGCACGGACCCGGCCTGGCGTGGCAGGACCAGCCGTACCGGGGGCCTGGCAGAACCCCCTTCACTGCTGCACTGATGCATGGCACGGCTTTAGGCTGGTCGAATGAGCGGGCAGCCGAACGTCGAGGTGCGGGAATTCCTGCGCTCTCGCCGTGCGAGGGTCACGCCCACCGCCGCCGGCCTCCCGTCGCACCCCGGCGCGCGCCGCGTCCCAGGCCTGCGCCGCGAGGAGGTGGCCCAGCTGGCGGGCGTCAGCGTGGACTACTACGTCCGTTTGGAACGCGGCCGCACCGCCAACGTGTCCGAGTCGGTGCTCGACGCCGTCGCCCGCGCCCTGCACCTCAACGATCTGGAACGCACCCACCTCTTCACCCTCGCCAAATCGAGCCGCGCACGCCCGCACCCCCTGCCTCCGCAACACGTCCGCCCGGGCCTGCGACTGGTAGTGGACAGCATCACCGACGCGCCTGCCCTGGTCTTGGGCCGACGCATGGACGTCCTGGCCTCCAACCCACTCGCGCGAGCGTTATTCACAGACTTCGACGCGCTGCCGCCGCGTTCCCGCAACATGGCCCGGCTGATCTTTCTGCACGACGAGGTGCGGTCGGTCTGTACGGACTGGCACACAACGGCCCAAGGTATCGTCGCCAACCTGCGCCTCTACGCCGGCCGCTACCCCTATGACCCTGCGCTGGCTGAACTCGTGGGCGATCTGTCCGTGCAGGATCCCGACTTCCGTCGCTGGTGGGCCGACCACGACGTGGACAAGCACACCTACGGGGTAAGAAACTGCCACCACGGCCTAGTGGGCGACCTGGTCCTGGGATACGAGGCATTCACCCCGACGGACGACCCGGAACAGACGCTGTGGGTGTCCACCGTCCAACCGGGATCCGAGTCAGAGGAACGGCTGAAACTGTTGGCGAGCTGGGCGCAACCGGCCGCAGTGGAGGTTTGAACACAGCGCTGCGCGACAAGCTGAACGGCTCACCCCCGCACTATCTCATCTGCGGCTAGCTCCATCGCGCATGACGTGTGGTCCCCAAGAAAGGCGCTCGTGTGTTTGTCGTCCGCGTCCCGTGGCACAGCATGGAGGCCACAGGCGCGGCGACGGCGCCCACAGGATTAGGAGATGGGCAAGTTATTGCTGGCCGTGCCGTGCCGAGGGTTGGGACGGCGTCGCGGCCACGGGGAATGCCGCCCCCGGTCTGCCGCGGTCGAAGCATAAGGCATTCCGCCTCCGGGTAGGGCGTGCCATCTTGGCGCTTGTAGTGGACTGTCTCATGGCTGGGCTTGCCCTGTAGCTCCACTGGATCGCGGTAGCCCAGGGCGCTGCACGCGGCCGGATTGGCGAACGTAATGACGCCCGGATGATCGACAACACACCGGCTGCGGGACGCGTTCCAAGATCCGGGCTAGCAGCGCTTCCGGCGATGACAACTCACCCTCCCGGCCCTGGCGCCAAACCACCTGCCACATCGTTAGGCAGGTCCAGCTTACCGATACCATGGTCGCCGCCTCGTACGCCGTGTCGGTGCTTTGGGTCGGAACCGAGCGTGGCAGACAAGCCGGAATCGTCATACGGCCGACGGTTTGCCACGCGTGAGCACGCCGTGGCGGAGCCCACGACCAATGTGGGCCATAACCCGGTGCAGTAAGGCGTCGCACGCGGCCCGATCGTTGGCGACGCGCATGAGTCGGTGATGCATGAGGTAAGCGTTCACGCGCCGCTCGATCCGCCAGTTGGCGTAGAGCTCTCCGGTGAATTCAGAACCGAGAAACTTCCATGCGATAGCGTCCAACTCCTGCTCTGTCAGCTCAACGTGACCGGCCAACGTCATCACCACCCGCGATTGAGGTGCCGTGCCGTGCCGCTTTTAATCGTTTCTGCTGCGTTCGTACTGTTCCCGCTCGTGTTCGTGTCGACGGTCGCTGTGTGCATTTCCCCGATCCTCGGCAGGGTAACGCGGAGCCGGGCGGCGTTGGGTGTTCATGGCGACGAACGCGAATGAGTCAACGAGCGCCAAGACCACGGCCAGCACCAGCGCAGCGGCGCGAAAAGCCGGCGATCCCGGTAGCAGCAGCGCGACACCGGCGTAGGCCGGCAGTAACGCAAGCATCGAGCGGATGAGGTGCCCCGGTGTCGCGGCGCTGCCGGTCAGGTCGTTTCGGATCTGGTCGAGGGTGTTTTCAGGCAAGGGTCGGTCGACGCCGTTGGCGATGTAGCGCAGGCGGCCGGGTAGGGTCATCGGTCCAGCTCAGCGTCGAGGGCGCCGGCGGCCAGCGCGGCGGCGTTGATGCCGGTGAGGACGTCATGCAGGTCCTCGAGCTTGTCGAGATCGACGCCGAGCCGCTCGACCACCGCGGGCGGAATCTTTAGCGCCTTGCGGCGCAAGGTGTGGCCCTTCGTGGTGAGCTCCACCTGCATGGTGCGTTCGTCGGTGGCGCTGCGCAATCGCGTGATCAAGTCGAGCGCCTGGAGCCGTTTGAGCATCGGCGACAACGTGGCCGAATCCATTTGCAGCAGTGCCGCTATCTGCTTCACCGACAGCGGTGGCGAGCTGGATTTCTCGTTGTCCCAGAGCGCCAGCATCACCAGGTATTGGGGATGGGTCAGCCCGAGCGGCTCGAGTAGCGGCCGGTACACGGCCAGCACTGCCCGGTTGGTGATCGCCAGCGCGAAACACACCTGGCGTTCCAGCGACAGCGGATCGACGTCCGCAGCGACTGCCTCAGTGGCCATGCTGCCACCGTAGGCCTTCATTTAGTCACCTAACTATTAGCGCACGGAGGTTTCCAGCTAGCAGGTACACCATTTAGCCGCCAACGGTAATGACCGTTGCTGGATCGACTGCAATCGTTGCTGGTGTGGCTGCGGTCACAACGGTCGCACTCCCACCCGAGTTTGACAGCCCAGAGTTCGACCACGGTAACGAATGACGAAAGCCACTATGTGGCAGACACTTCCGAAGGGAGAATGCTGTGGTCTCTTCTCAGGCAATGATGGCAGCGGCACGACCGGTTGATCTGTCGACGGCGAGGTCCGCGTTGTGGTTGTCAGCCACAACGTTGCTGGCGCTGCTGGTGATCTATTTGTCGGTATCGATCAGGGCGCGGTGTCGGTGTTCGGCGGTGACATGCACGTGCACGAGTTCACCCACGATGCGCGGCATCTGCTCGGATTCCCCTGCCACTGACCGGGCATCGCCATGGAGAAGCGACTGATTGCCCGCGGCGTGCTGGCCGGTGCGCTCGGCGGCCTCCGACTGGGTCATCCTCGAAGATGAGGCAGCACAAGGATGGCTGCAACCCGCCAAGGAAGAATCGCTATGAGCCAGACGCATGAACACGACGAGCCCCCATCGAAACAACCGGAGACATCAGCGAATTCGAGGTCCTGGAGTTGATGGTCCGCGGACTGGCCATCCAGAAGGGGCTGTTCTCCCACCAGGACCACCGCCGTTTCTCGTGGGCCGAAACGGTCGGCCCGTCCCGCGGCTCCAAGCTGGTGGCCAAGGCCTGGACCGACGGGGGCCCCACGCACTCATGCAAACTGGTTCGAGTCGCAAAACAATATTCGGCCTTGAGTGTCGACAGCGCGGAGCCGGCCCCGTTAATCGCTCGGCCACAGCAACCTGGCCCTGAAAGGCAAAGGAATGGAACAGGTTCCGCGACGTCGCCCTGATCCGCTGCGTTGGATCTGGTACACGTTCGGTGGTGGACTCGGCCCGCGCTACCGCGAGTGGGTGTTGCACGACCTCACATGTCCCACGCGCTGGGTTCGCCAAATGGCACGCGCCGCGGTGCAGGTGGCGCCGCTCGCAGCGGTGGTCTTACTCGCGCTGGGATTCGGCTGGATCGCCTGGGTGGGTGTGGGCTGCGGGCTGGTGTTGGCGCTGATCTACTCGGCCGCCTACTTCGACCCGGCTGCAGACCACCGCCTCGTCAAACACGGCTACCCACCCGGCACAGCCCAGCGGATCCTCACTGAGCGTGACAAGGCTAAGCATCCGGATCGCATGCGCCGCTACGTGCAGACCTACCGCAACAACGCGACTTAAGAACCCGGCGGGCACGTCGACGAGAGGACATCCCATGACAACCACGGAAGCCAACCCCAACACATCGCGGTTAGCCGCGATGCGCGCCTCGCTGACCGGTGCGGAGTGGGCTCGCGTCGCCGCCGGGGTGGATCTCCGCCGCAGGGCGGGCCGAGGCGGCTTCTCTGCCGTTGTCGAGTCATGCCTTTATCGAGGCAAGCGCGCGCACGATGGCGTCCTCACCAACCGCATCCTGGTTCGAGTATCTCGACCCGGCCAGGCCCGTTCTAACCGAGCCCTTGGTGCCGAACAAGGGCAAAGTCGTTCCCTGAGGACCCGGCCTTGGTCTCGAATGGGACGAGAAGGCGGTTGGAAATATGCATTTGAATGACGTGACTCAGAATGACTTGCGCGCACCATCGAGGACGGAGTCGTCATGACCGAATCAGCCTTGGATGGTGTGTATCTGAGCCGGCGAGCGTTCGTCGCCGCCACCATCGCCGGTGGGTTCGCGCTGGCCGGTTGTGGTCGTGCGACCAGCGCAGCGACGAGCCCACCGACGTCCCTGGAGGCCGCCATCGCCGCTGCCGAGGCGGCGCGCCCGCACACCGGGCGCACCGTCACCGTTTCCCTGACGCCGCAGCCGGCCACCATCGACGTGGGTGGCACCGTGGCGCGCACCCTGGCCTACGGCTCCGGCATTCCGGGTCCGCTGATTCGGGCCAACGTGGGCGACGAGCTGGCCGTCACGGTGACCAACCGCCTGGATCACCCCACCTCGGTGCACTGGCACGGCATCGCGTTGCGCAACGACATGGACGGCGTCGCACCCGCCACCGCCAACATCGACGCCGGCCGCGACTTCACCTACCGGTTCTCCTCACCCCATCCGGGCACCTACTGGGCGCATCCCCACACCGGCCTGGACGCCGACTACGGCCTATATCTACCGGTGATCATCGACGACCCGAGCGACCCGGGCCGCTACGACGCCGAATGGATCGTGGTCCTCGACGACTGGACCGACGGGATCGGCAAAACCCCGCAGCAGCTCTAAGACGACCTGACCGGAAAAGGCAAGGCCTCCGGAGACAACATGCCCGGCATGTCAGGGATGGCGATGA
>JAOPWF010000568.1 GCA_025965815.1 Mycobacterium sp. | reverse complement strand
TGGCCCTCACCCGGGATGTAGGCGGTGACCTCAACCTGGCTGGTCAGCTTGACGCGCGCGACCTTCCGAAGCGCCGAGTTCGGCTTCTTCGGGGTGGTGGTGTACACCCGCGTGCACACCCCGCGGCGCTGGGGGCTGCCCTTGAGGGCCGCGGTCTTCACCTTGGCGATCTTGTCGCGGCGACCCTTACGGACCAGCTGCTGGATGGTTGGCATTTACCGGCTTTCTAGTTGTTGCTTCGTTCTGAGCTTCTAGTGCTTCTTTGGTGTTCAGGCCTCGTGTACTGCAGTTATGCTCCGGTCGCGTACCCCGCGTCCGGGTGTGTCGCACGCGCTAGCCCCGGATTTTTTCCGCTGCATAGTGGACATGCGAATTGGCCCGGCGTGCGCGTGCGTCCCCGCATGCGCCTTAGCGGCCAGGCACGAGCTACCACAATACCAGGGTCGGCCACACCGACCAAACCTACGCAATCCCGGCTGTGCGGTGCCTTTTCGCAGGTCAAGGCTACCACCCGCGGTCAGGGACGTTAACGCGCCTGCATGCCGGTCGCCAGCCGCAGCACCATGTCCGAGAACACGGCGTCGGTATCGACCTCGTCCATCACGCCGGTCATTTCCAGCAGCACGAAGCCGTGCAGCGCCGACCAGAACTCCAGTGCTGCGTAGAAGGCTTCCTCGCCTTCCAAGCCGTAGGACGCCAGCACCGCGATCACCGGACCCGCTGCCGCGCGGGTGGCCTCGGTGTACTCCGGGTCATCACCACCCAACGGCATCCGGGTGAACGCCGAGTACCGGCCGGGGTGGTGGTGGGCGTAGCTGCGGTACGCGCCGGCCATCACCAGGACGGCATCGTCGCGGGTGCGCCCCTCGCCGACGGTGTTCAGCATGCCGATGATGTCCTCGATGACCCGCATCCGAACGCTGCGGCGCAGGTCCTCCAGGCTGTCCACGTGGTTGTACAGCGACGGGCCCTTGGTTCCGAGCTGGGTGGCCAGCGCGTTGATGGTCAGCGCGTCCCAGCCCTCGCGGTCCAGGAAGGTGAGCGCGGCGTTGACGATGACATCCCTGCTCAGGCGCGTCGCTGGGCGGGATCGGCCCGCCGATCGCGCCTCAGGCCGAGATGCCATGTGCTCTTCACCCTCCGGGTCAGCCTCACAGAACCCGGTGCGCGGGTCCCGTAACTGGGTCGGGCAAAACTCTAATCGGTCGGCGCTGGTGCCGGTCAGTTCGCCCGGTCCTGGCTCAGTTGCGCGAGTTGCTCGGTGATGGTGCACAAATTGGGCAGGGTGGCCGGGTTCATGGTCTGTATCGACCAGGTGATGACGTCGCTGTCCTTCGCCACGTAGATGCTGCACGCGTTGGCGTCGGAGGCCTTGAAGCCCTTGTTACCCGCGAGCGACATCTCGGTGAGCTGACGACCGGCCTGCTGTTCCAGCTTGCGCTCGGTGTCCATGTCGCTGCCGCGATACCACCACGTCGATATGCCCATGCCCGCGCCGAACGTTCCGAGCACGCTGTTCTCCTGCCAGAAGCAGCCCGCGTCGCTCACCACGACCCTGGAGAACTTCGGCGAACCCACTGCCTGGCGCACGTCGTCGTCGGAGACCTTGTTGCATTCACCGCTGTGGAAACCGCCGCCGGATGCCGGCTGCGTGGCCTGCGCCGCCGAGTCCCCCCGGGTGTCCGACGAGCCGCAGCCCGCCAGCAGCACGGCGGCGGCGGCTGCGGCCAGAATGTGTGTCAGGGGCGCTTTCATCGTCGGGTCACAGATCCGACGACAGCGTGGCAGCGAGAAGCTTTTGGGCATCCTTGCACGGGTCCCCCGAGGACTGGCCGCGGATCTGCACCCACCAACTCAGTACGCCGGGGTTGGCCGCGGCCGTCGCGGAACACGCGGCGCCGGTCGTCGACGTGCTCGCCAGGAAGGCCTTATGGCGCTCGACGACGGTGTCGGAGATCTTTGCCTCCCGCTGCTCGGCCACCGCGCGCTCGCGCTCCAACGTGCCCGTCTCGTACCAGGCGAAGGTGACGTCGATCATCCTGTTCTGGCGAGCCAGCACATACTGGCAGACCGCACCGCTGTAGGGCCGCACCACCTGGTCGGCGGCGAGGGTTTCCTGGACCGAAGAATCGAGTAGCAGTCCGCAACGGTTGTCGACGTAGCCGTAACTGCGGCCGGCGTCGGGCACGCCGGGTAGTGCGGGATGCGCGGTGCCCCCGACAGTGTGCGAGCAGCCGACGGCGGTCACCAACGCCGTGATCGCCGTGAAAGCAACTGCTGCGAAACGCCACTTCACCGTCCCTTACGGTACCCAGCGCCGTCATCGATGGCGACTCGGCGCGAAACCTCTACCAACTGCCGGGAAGTGGCGAACTGTGGCCACCACACCCGGCATTGCACGTACCCTCTGTCCATCAGACTGTGCGCGGTACTGAAGCAGAGGGGACCCGCAGTGATGTGGAGAAGAGTGGCCGGCGTGCTTGGGGCATGCGCCCTCGCCTATCCGGCCGTGCTCGCCGCCGGCATGCCGGTGGCAGGCGCGAAGAACGGCGACACCCACATCACCGGTCAGGGCATCAGCCAGACCCTCGACTGCAACGGGTCGACGCTGTTCGTCTACGGGACCGGCAACACCATCACCGCGAAGGGGACCTGCTGGGCGGTGACCATGCAGGGCTCGTCCAACGTCGTGGTCGCCGACACCGTGATCAACGACATCACCGTCTACGGCTTTGACCAGACGGTGCTGTACCACAACGGCGAGCCGTTCATTCTCGACCGCGGCCGTGAACTGGCCATGCTCAACCGGATCGACCGCGTGCCCGCATAAGCGGTCCACGACACCTCTTGACCAGGAAGCGAGAAACGATGCGCGTCGACTCCCCCAGACTGGCCGGCGGTATCGGTGCCGTGGCGCTTGCAATCGCCGCGTTCGGGCTCGCCGGGTGCGGCTCGGAGAGCAAGGACACCAACACCCCAACGGCGACAGCGGGGTCTTCGGGCGCACAGGTCGAGGTGGGCAACACCATCAACTACGGATCGTTCGGCACCACCGCCGACATTGACTGCGCCGACGGCAAGTCGCTCAATGTCGGCGGCTCCAACAACACGCTGACCGTCAAGGGCACCTGCGCCTCGGTGAACATCGGCGGCGCCGACAACAAGATCACCTTCGAGAAAGTCGACAAAGACATCAGCGTCGTCGGCCTGAACAACACCGTCACCTACAAGGACGGCAACCCAAAGGTCGACGACCTCGGCTCGGGCAACACGATCAAGAAGGGCTAAGCCCTCCGAGGGCTGGGGGCACCGCCCGCTTGCGGGGGAGAGCGAAGCGACCCGGGATCAAACGCCGGCGCCGTGCCGGCCCGCCCCGTCGGCGAAGCGCTGTGCACCGGCCAGCGACTCGGCCGCCACTTTGGACAGGCTGCCGAATTCGTATGCCATGGCGTCGGTTTCGGACAGGCCCCACTGCGTGAGTATGGACATCCGATCTGATCGCAGGCACTGCTGCGGCAGCGCGGCGAGCTGGGCGGCCAACTCCTCGGCGCCTTCGCGGGCCTGACCCTTGGGGACGACGCGGTTGGCCAGCGCGATGGCGTGGGCTTCGTCGGCCTTCACCTCGCGGCCGGTGAGGATCATGTCCATCGCGCGGCTGTGACCGATCAGGCGCGGCAACCGAACGGTGCCGCCGTCGATGAGCGGCACACCCCAGCGCCGGCAGAACACCCCGAAAACGGCGTCCTCCTCGGCCACCCGCAGGTCGCACCAGAGCGCCAGCTCCAGACCACCAGCGACCGCGTATCCGCTGACCGCTGCGATCACCGGCTTGGAGAGCACCATCCGGCTTGGCCCCATCGGGCCGGGTCCGTCCCGGTGCACGGGGTTGGAGTCCGGTGTGCCGAATGCCTTCAAATCAGCTCCCGCACAGAAGGTTCCGTTGTCGCCCCACAACACGGCCACCGACGCGCTGTCGTCGTTGTCGAACTCCTCGAACGCCGCGAACAGTTCGGCGGCGGCCGGGCCGTTCACCGCATTGCGTGCCCGCGGCCGGTTCATGATCACCGTCGTCACCGGGCCGTCGCGCTCGACCCGCACGCCACCACTTGATTCCCGGGTCGCTTCGCTCCAGCCCGCCGGACCAGTCGTAGTCATGTCGCCTCCATCATCTCGACGTCGTCCCGTCGAGCGACCAGCTCGGCGGCGAAGCCCGCATACGACTCCCGTAGCGCATCACCGGGCCACGCGTCCGGCAGCAGTTCTTCGGGCAGTACAGGATCGGTCAGCAGATGGCGCACCATGCCGGCCGCGGCCACGAATCGGCCCGGCACGTCGGTGGCCGCGGCCATGTCGTCGAGCAGACCGCGCGCCGTGTGCGCCCATCCCGGCAGGTCCCATAGCCGTGCGGCCAGCTCCGCAGGGTCGTCGTCCCGGGCCCGCAGCACCCGCACCCTCTTGCAGATGTCCGGCGGCAGCTCCAGCGCCAGGTTGTCGGGACGCAGCCACACGCCTTCTCTGAGTTCGGCGAACCTGTTGTCCAGCAGTGCGGTTCGCATCGCCGCGCGGCTGCGCGCATCCGTCCCGACACTGGTCACGACGATGGTGGTCCAGCTCCCCCGCCACGCCCGGACCTTGGGGCGCATGGCGTCGTCCTGGCGTCGCTGCCGGGCCAGCAGACGATCGGACAGCCGGTAGCCGGCGGCCGAGCGGACCAGGTCGCCCGCGCCCACCATGCGGGTCAGCGCGACCCGCAGCGTGGACTCCCGGATGCCGAAATCAGCTGTCAGCCTGATCAGTTCGCTCGCGGTCGCCGACGCCGGATGCGCACCGAGCAGCACGCTGAGCACAACAGAGCGGGCCGGCATCCTCGCGAGCGTCCGCATGTCTATACCCCCGACGACTGGCGGCCGTGGTCGCCGAAGGGCTCGTCGCGATGACGCACCGCGTCCCGGAAGCCGTGTTCGACCGCGTCGGCGACGAATGCGTGGCCTTCGGGCGTATGGCGGGCGATCCCATCGAACACGGTGCTCACCATGGCGCTGGTGGCGACGCCCTGGTTGAACAGCGCCGAGTTCATCGCCAGCTTGACCATCATCA
>JAOPWF010000552.1 GCA_025965815.1 Mycobacterium sp. | reverse complement strand
CGATCCAATGCGATCCACACCAACTGACCCGCCGCCAGTACGAGCCACGGTATGGCAGCACCGATCGCCCACACCAGTGGCGCCTTGCGGCTGGGCGGGTGCTGCGGATCGACAAGTGTCACCGTGTCCCTCATACCCTCGAGCATGGCCCACGTGGGTTACGTATCGTTCGGTGAATGAGCGGCAACAAGTGGTCCGCGGCCGATGTCCCCGACCAGTCGGGCCGGACGGCCATCGTCACCGGAGCGAACACCGGCATCGGCTACGAGGCCGCCAGTGTGCTGGCCGACCGCGGCGCGCACGTGGTGCTGGCCGTCCGTGATCTGGAGAAGGGCAAGGCGGCGCTGGCGCGGATCATGGGCGTCAGCCCCCGCGCCGACGTGACGGTCCAGCAGCTGGATCTGACGTCGCTGGACTCGATCCGCACCGCCGCCACCAAGGACGGTTTTGAGCTGCAGTTCGGCACCAACCGCCTCGGGCATTTCGCGCTGACCGGACTGCTGCTCGATCACCTACTGCCCGTGGCGGGTTCGCGGGTGGTGACGATCAGCAGTCAGGGCCACCGCATTCGGGCCGGCATCCATTTCCAGGGCGGCCAGTATTACGGCCCCGGCGGCCCCGGGGAGCTGCGCGGTCATCCGAAGGTCGTGCAGTCCAGCAAGCAGTCGCACGATGAGCACCTGCAGCAGCGGCTGTGGAGTGTCTCCGAGGAGCCGACCGCCGTGACGTTCCCGGTCTGACATGCGATCCGTTGATGAGCACCGGCAGGTAGTCGCCGAATTGATCCGACCACGGCCCGCGGTGGTACTCCCGCTCGCCGAGGCCGAGGGACTGGCGCTGGCGCAGGACGTGGTGGCGACGCTGTCGCTGCCCGGTTTCGACAACTCGGCGATGGACGGCTACGCCGTCGTGGCCGACGACATCACCGGGGCGACGCCGGACGAGCCGGTCCTGTTACCGGTGTCCGAGGACATCCCCGCCGGGCGCACCGACACGCTCACCCTGAAACCCGGCACGGCGCACCGGATCATGACCGGCGCGCCACTTCCCGACGGGGCGACCGCGGTGGTTCCGGTCGAAGCCTCCGACGCGGGCACCGACACAGTAAGTATCCGGGCGACCGCGGAGAGCGGGCAGCACATCCGCCGCGCCGGTGAGGACGTCACCGCGGGCACCACGGTGCTGCGCGCCGGCCAGACGGTCACCCCCGCCGCGCTGGGTCTGACCGCCGCACTCGGGCTGGCCCAGCTCGTGGTGATCCCGCGGCAGCGGGTGCTGGTGATGTCGACCGGCTCGGAGCTGGTGGCCCCCGGCACGCCGTTGCAGCCCGGGCAGATCTACGAGTCCAACGCCGTCATGCTGGCCGCGGCGGTCCGCGACGCCGGCGCCGAGGTGATCGCCGCCCCGATGGCGAGCGACGACATTGAACAATTCCGTGCAGTTCTCCATAAATACGCCGGGCAGGCCGACCTGATCATCACCACGGGCGGGGTCAGCGCCGGGGCCTACGAGGTCGTCAAGGATGCGTTCATCGACGGACAGGTGGACTTCGTCAAGGTCGCCATGCAGCCGGGCATGCCGCAGGGCTCGGGCACTGTGGGCGGCACTCCGATTGTCACGCTGCCCGGCAACCCGGTGAGCGCGCTGGTGTCCTTCGAGGTGTTCCTGCGTCCGGCGCTGCGGCGGGCGATGGGGCTGCCGCATCCGGACCGCCCGCAACGCACGGCGTTGCTGACCGAAGGGCTGACCTCACCGCGCGGAAAGCGCCAGTTCCGCCGTGGCGTGCTCGACCCGGTCACCGACACCGTCACCAGCTACGGGCCACCGGCATCGCATCACCTGCGCTGGCTGGCGTCGGCGAACTGTCTGCTTGAACTCGGGGAAGATGTCGTCGAGGTCGCCGAAGGGTCACAAGTCCAGGTGTGGGACCTGTCGTAGCCGCCCTGCTCCGTAAGATGGCCGCGTGGCCAGACGCCCCCGACTCGCCGAGGACAACCTGAAGTCCGGCCCCGAGCGACTGCTGGCGCTGGTGCTCTCCAGCGTTCCGCCGATTCACCCGGCCGGGCTGCCGTTCGTGTCCGCCGGGCTGGCGGTCGCCGCCGCCGGACACCGGAACCGGTTTCTGCGGCGTGCCGGACTGCTGGCCGCGGCGGCCAACGCGGCATTCTTCCGCCACCCGCGGCGCACCGCGCCCACCCGGCCCGGTGTCGTGGTGGCGCCGGCCGACGGCCTCATCTGCGTCGTCGACACCGCCACCCCGCCCGCCGAACTCGGCCTGGCGGATACGCCGCTGCCGCGGATCAGCATCTTCCTGTCCCTGCTGGACGCCCATGTGCAGCGAATCCCGATCGGCGGCGAGGTCGTCGACGTGCGGCACCAGCCGGGGCGCTTCCACTCGGCCGATCTCGCCGCTGCCAGCGAAGACAACGAGCGCAACAGCGTGGTGATCCGCACGCCGGAGGGAGTCGAGGTGGTCGCCGTGCAGATCGCCGGACTGCTCGCGCGCCGCATCATCTGCGGCGTCAGGCCTGGTGACAAGGTGGCGATCGGCGAGACGTACGGCCTGATCCGGTTCGGCTCGCGGGTGGACACCTACCTGCCGGTGGGCTCGGATGTGCTCGTCACACCGGGCCAGCGTGCGCTCGGTGCCGAGACAGTGCTGGCCCAGCTGCCATGACCGGCAAGCCGGACAGGCGTCGGCCACTGCGCATTCTGCCCAGCGCGACGACCGTGCTGGCCATCTGCGCCGGCCTGACTTCGATCAAGTTCGCCCTCGACGGTCGGCCACACATCGCGCTCGCGCTCATCGGTGCCGCCGCGGTGCTCGACGGGATCGACGGCGGAATCGCCCGCGCGCTTGACGCCCAGTCGCGGATGGGCGCCGAGATCGACTCGCTGGCGGACGCGGTCAACTTCGGGGTGGCGCCGGCGCTGGTGATCTACGTGACGCTGTTGCCCGAATCGCCGATCGGCTGGATCTTCGTGCTGCTCTACGCGGTGTGCATCGTGTTGCGGCTGGCGCGGTTCAACGCGCTGCTCGACGACGACACCCGACCGGCCTACACCCGGGAGTTCTTCACCGGCATGCCTGCCCCGTGCGGGGCCGTCGGAGCGATCGGGCCGCTGGCCGCCAAGCTGCAGTTCGGCGAGGGCTGGTGGACGTCGCAGTGGTTCGTGTGCGCCTGGCTGGCGGCCTGCGCGGCGCTGTTGGTCAGCCGCGTCCCCACGCTGGCACTGAAGGCGATCTCGGTACCGGCCAACGCCGCACCGATCCTGCTGATCCTCGTCGCGGTCGCCGCTGCCGGGCTGCTGCTGTTCCCTTACATACTGGTGTTGCTGATCATCGCGGGCTACCTGTGCATCATCCCGTTCACGATCCGCAGCCAGCGCTGGGTTGCCGCCCGCCCCGAGGCGTGGGATGTGGAACCGCGCCAACGGCGCGCTGTGCGTCGGGCCGACCGGCGGGCCCAGCCCAACCGCCGGTCGATGGCACGGCTCGGCCTGCGCAGGCCGGGCGGCTGACGTGACGCTCGAATCCAGTGCCGCCGGCGCCACGGCACCGGTACTGACCCTGACCGCGCGGCTGAACACCTCCGCACTCGACTCCCGCCGCGGCGTGGTCCGGCTGCACCCCGAAGCCATTGCCGCACTGGGCATCCGCGAGTGGGACGCGGTGAAAATGACCGGCTCGCGGACTACCGCCGCGGTGGCCGGACTGGCTCCCCCCGACACCCCAGCGGGCACCGCGTTGCTCGACGACGTGACGCTGTCAAACGCCGGACTGCGGCAGGACACCACGGTGATCGTCGCCCCGGCGACCGTCTACGGCGCGCGCTCGGTCACGTTGAGTGGCTCGGTGCTGGCCACCGGATCGGTATCACCGGCCACGCTTCGCCAGGCGCTGCTCGGCAAGGTGATGACGGTCGGCGACACCGTCTCGCTGCTGCCGCGCGATCTCGGACCGGGCACCTCGACATCGGGGGCCAGCGCGGCGCTGACGTCGTCGGTCGGCATCACCTGGACCTCCGAACTGTTGACCGTCACCGGCGTCGACCCGGCGGGTCCGGTTAGCGTGCAGCCGAACTCGCTGGTCTGCTGGGGCGACGGGGCGAGCTCCGCACCGCGCACACCCGGCGGCGCACCACAGGTGACGGCACCCACCGAGTGGCCCGCCACCCCGCCGGTCAGCATCGACAGCCTCAAGGGTTCGCACGTGCAGGCCGGAAAGCTGACCGAATGGCTCAAGCTGGCGCTGGATGAACCGACGCTGCTCGAAACACTCGGGGCCACAGCAAACCTCGGTGTGCTGGTGTCCGGGCCCGCCGGCGTGGGCAAGGCCACACTGGTCCGCGCAGTGTGCGCCGGGCGGCGGCTCGTCGAACTGGACGGCCCCGAGGTCGGCGCGCTGGCCGCCGAGGACCGGCTGCGCCGGGTGGCCGCGGCGGTGGCCAGCGTGCGCGAAGGCGGCGGCGTGCTGCTGATCACCGACATCGACGC
>JAOPWF010000550.1 GCA_025965815.1 Mycobacterium sp. | reverse complement strand
ATCGGCGAGAGCGGCGTACACCCGATCCAACACCTGATCTTCAACCATCTTGTTGACTATAGCGGTCGCTCATGATCTTCTGTTGGAAGATATTCAACTGCAATGTTGAACGTTGAGACGTGCGTTTTGCATGACGTGACCAAAACCGTTGCAGCAGAGGCGGAAGGAGAACGCATGAAGACACCTACGATCGTGTCGGCCCAGGAGTGGGAGGCTGCGCACCAGGAGATGCTCGTCAAGGAAAAGGAGTTGACCCGTGCGCGTGATGCGCTGGCCGCGATGCGCCGGCGGATGCCGTGGACGCCGGTGGAAAAGCGGTATGAGTTCGAGGGGCCCGAAGGCAAGGCGAGCCTGCTCGACCTGTTCCATGGCCGCCGTCAGCTGATCACCTACCGCGCCTTTGTCGAGCCGGGTGTTCATGGTTGGCCAGAGCACGGCTGTGTCGGCTGCTCAGTGATGGCTGATCACGTTGGCCACCTTGCCCATCTGAACTCCCGCGACACCACGCTCCTGTACGCTTCGCGCGCGCCGCAGGCGGAAATCGAGCGCGTGAAGGCGCGGATGGGCTGGCAGATCCCGTGGTACACCATCACCGACGGGTTCGACGCCGACTTTGGCGTGGACGAATGGCACGGCACCAACGCGTTCATCCGTGACGGCGACCGGGTGTTCCGCACCTACTTCATCAACAACCGCGGCGATGAGGTGTTCGTGAATACCTGGAGGTTCCTCGACATGACCGCGCTCGGGCGTCAGGAGGACTGGGAGGACTCGCCGGAGGGCTATCCGCAGAACAAACCCTACGAGTGGTGGAGCTGGCACGACACCTACCGCGAGACCGAACCGTCACGGTGGTTCGGCGACCCCGACCCCAACGACCCCAACGACCAACGGCCGCCGCGCCGGCCCGAGAGTGATCCACATGTCGGTCGCTGATCCGCGCCAGATTGGCCGCCTCTATCAGGAAACGATGGAACGGATCATCGCGTTGGTAACGGGACTCGACGACGCGGCGTGGAGCACTGCCGTTGCGGCCTGCCCCGGCTGGTCGGTCCGTGACGTGGTGGCGCATATGGCGGCAGTCGCCGAGGATTGGGCGCGCGGACGTTTGTAGGGCCGCCTACCGACGAAGGGACGGCAGCCCAGATCGCCCGGTTCGGCGGCTATGAGGTGGCCGAGATCCTCGCCGCCTGGACCGACGCGGCCGCACAGCTGGACCGCATGGCCGAAACCGCCGGGGTGAAACCCCCGCTCGGCGACATCACCAGTCACGAGCACGACGTCCGCGGTGCCATCGGCCGGCCGGGAGCCCGGGATTCCGCGGCGGTTTGGTATTCCTGCGACCAGCTGCTCACAAACCTTCGGACGCCGGTGCCGCTGCGCGTGACGGTGGAAGACGCAGAGTATCGGAGTGGACGGGACGACCGAGCCGAAATACAGCTCCGCACTGCGCGATTCGAAGCGCTACGCTGGCGAACGGGCCGCCGCAGCCGCGCCCAGCACGCCGCCATGGACTGGTCGGGCGACCCAACTCCGGTACTCGATCACCTGTACATGTTCGGCCCGGCCGACGCCGAGGTCGTCGAGTAATCCAGGTAAGCGCAGGCACGGCGGCCACCGGTAAGCGCGGGGGCCGTCGGCGGCGCCGGAACGATGAGAGGAGACAGTCATGAAGGATGAATCAACAAACTTCGGCGGGCCGGCGGCCAGCGCCACCGACGCACCGAGCCTGCCCGCGGCCGTCGACCGGGCCATCTTCCAGGCCGAACTGAACGAGCCGCGGGTTCGGGAGGCGGCGCACACCCGGGAATGCGACGCGATCGCCGCGGCCCCACGGCGCCTACCCATGGTCGAGGTAGATGCCACCCTCGCGCTGATCGGGCCCCACGGGCCGCTCACCCTGCTCGAAGCGTCGACGGGCGCCGACAGCTCATCGCTACTACTTCATGTGGCACCCCGGCCGACCCGCGCCCGAGCAGTGCGAAGGCTGCACGTGGTCACTACCCAGGTCGCGGAGCTATCCTGCCTTCATTCGCTCGACATCGCCTATGCGGTCTTCTGTCAGGGTCCCTACGACGAAAGCATCCCCTACCGCGACTTCATGGGCTGGGACATGCCGTGGTACTCAGCACAGGCTGTCCTCGAGGCGCTCTTCGTCGGGTGCCAAATCCACCGCCACGGGCTTCGCCGCCGCGGCCAGCGGCGTATATGCACGGTTACCAATAGAAGTCGCCATATTCGTTATCGTGGTGCGCCACAACCGGACATGCTCTTACCCCACGGTCGAAACAGCTCGCGTGTAGCAGGTGGTCTTCGTGTCAACCGGTGTTAGGTACCCAGTTGCCGTGGAATCCGGCCGGCACTCGATGCGGCAATTTGATTCTGGCGATGTCCTGCAAGGTTTGCGCGTCTAGGATCGCCAGCTCGCTGCGGTCGGTGGTCCGGTCGTACGCGAAACCCATGAGCACGCCGTCATCCTCTGCCGCATCCTGTGATGAAGGGTGGAAGACGAACTCGCCCAACGAGTTTTGGGCGCCGAAGAAGCGCGACATGGTGCTTCGGTGGATGAAGTCGTGCTTGAGCAGCTCGTTGCCGCCGGTCGCGCCCTCCCCCACTGCCGGCGCGTAGCCGTAGCGATGCCGCTTGCCGACCAGGCGCTCGTCGACGCGGGGGAACTCCTGCCCGCGATCATCGACGCGCGATTCGCGCACCTTGTGGTCGGCGAGATCTACCGTCCAGCGGTCCAGCGTGGGCGGTCCCTCGTTCGGCCCGAGGTGGTCGGTGTCGAACATCTTCGGGTGCCGCACCACGTCGAGCACGATGGTGTCGCCCTCGTCGTAGGCGTTCATCGGGTGGAAGACGAAGCAGGGCTCCACGTCGAACCAGCGAACGTCGGCATTGCCGCCCTCCCGTGGCATCACGCCGACGCGCGCGGGGTACTTCGGATTCCACGCGTAGGGGAACCGTCGGTCAGAGTTCTTTGGCCCCGGCTGGCGGGCAACGATGGGATCCGGGATGCGAACCCGGCCGATCAATGCCGACAGCATGAGGCGGGCGGGCAGTTGCAGCCCGGGCGGCACGGTCATGGCCGCGGCTTGTTGAGCGTCGAACGTGACTGGCAGGTCGTAGAACACGACGTGATGCTGGGTCAAGGAGAAATCGTGCATCATCGGGCTCCCGCCCACCTCGACGTCGACAATGCGGCGCGCCCGACCGTCGACACCGATCACCGAGTATTGCACCGTGTTGCCGCGGTGCATGCTGTACGAAACCGCGTGCAGCTCACCGGTGTTCGGGTCGCGCTTAGGGTGCGCGGTGTACCCGCCGGTCAGCGTCTGGTCGAAGTCGCATACGCCGACGGTGTCCAACTCGTCGGTGAGCTCGTAGTTCGCGAGCCCAGATTCGACCAACGCAAGGGTTTTGCCGGCGTGTCCTATCACGTTGGTGTTGGCACCGATCGGCGACACGCCGAAATGCCCGACCGGTGACCGCTCGCCCAGCGCCTGTGCTGCATGCGGCCCACGCACCCAGCGGTTTCGGTACCACTCCGCCTTGCCGTCGCGGATGCGGATGCCGTGCACCATGCCGTCGCCGACAAACCAGTGGTAGAGCTCGGGATCGATCTCGCCGATGGGATTAGGTCCGTTTCGCAAATACCGTCCGTCGAGGTGGTCTGGGATCGTCCCGACGGCCTCGAGGTCGATGAGTGTGTACTCCTCGTGCAGCGGTGCGAATTCACCCTCGAGATAGCGGTTCGTCACGGCGGAACCTCCCATAACAACGTTATGACGACATACTAACCGAATATGCAGGGTTGCCAGTTTCAGCTCCAAGCTCGTCATCATGGACCAGCCGACAGCAGCTCTGGGCGTTCAGGAGACAGCGAAAGGAAGGACTCATCCGCAAGCTGTCGGGGGTGCGGCGTCCGCAGATGCAGCGTCCAACCCGCATGACCCAGACCTGGTCAGATAGCCGCGGGACCTGCTCGAAGTTGTGCCTGATCAGCAAGACTAGTTTAGTCGGCTCACTATACCTACGACTGGTCGCGGCCGTGCGCGATGACGGTCACGCCGGTCGTCGCGCCCGTACTGCTCTGCGCCACAGGATGATTCGGTATCCCACTGTCCCCACTGTCGGGGGTTATTTCGTCAGACGCCGAGGCGTTGCTGACTGACCGCCGCCGCGAGATCGACCGGGAGCTGTGTTCGCCCTCGCTAGCTGTGATGCTCAAAGCCCTCGCCGCTTTACGGACAGACGCAGAATCGGACCAGCGATCAGGTAAGTGCAAGGTGACCGCCAAACGGGTGCCGGCCACGGCGCAGGCGAATTGTCGCCCGGTCTGGGTGGAGTGCGATTCGTAAACGCTTTTGCGCCGGTTGCGCCGTAAGGCGAGTGTGTGTTCTACCTGTTCATCGTTGAGGCCTAGGTGATCGGCGGCTACACCGACCAGCTCCGTGGCGGCGGAGAGTGGTACTGACGACAGGATGGCGATCGCTCCCGCGGTGTCGGGGGCCGTTGTGCGTTGACCGGGGCGTGGGGTGAGGGGCAGCGGATATCGACCCGGGCGGACATCCAGACAGATGATTTGGTTGCCGAAGAGTTGGGCGACGGAGATGGTGTGTCCGTCAAGGTCGGGTGTGCGTGCGCAGGCACGGAAGAGCCGGTCTACTACAGCATCCGGGTCGGACAGGGCGGCCCAGCGCGCTCCGGTGTGCAGACGCCCGTCCAGGCTGCGCCCGATGAGACTTTCGTCTTCCAGGGCACCTATCAGGTCGGTGATCGAGCTCTTGGCCAGTCCGAGTGCCCCACTCAGCGCTGTGGGTGTGTCCGCGTTTCCCGACGAAATCGCGTCGAGGATTCGAACGCCGCGATGTACGGCGGGGGTACGTGGTCCCTCTATCCCCACGGCTGGTACTCCTCGGCATTCTGTGCGTCGATCAGTCGTGGCTGGATGTAGTGCGATTGCCGAACGACGCCGAGGCCGCTGTGCAGGGCACTTCCTATCTCGATCGCTGCTCGCACCAGCGCCACTGGGTCTTGGGTAGCGGTGGCGACGATTGGCCCCCCGCCACGGATCTGGTCGACGGCTCCCCGGGCTCCATCGACTGCGACGATCGGTACGAAAAGGTTCCGGCGGGCCAGCACGCTCGAGATGCCGATAGCGATCTGGTCGTTGCTGGCAAAGAATCCCTCCACAGTGGGGTGTGTGCCAAGGATCTCCTCGGCGGCTCGCTGGCCGGAGGGTGCGTCCAGCTCGCCTCGGCTGGTGGCCACCACGGTCAATCCCGGGTGTGCGGCGATTGCTCCGAGGAACCCGGCTACCCGGTCGGAGTTGGCGGTGATCGGTATCCCGCCGACAACGGCGAGCCGACCTTGTCCTGACAGCGCTTTGGCCAGTGCCGTTCCGGCCAGTGATCCGGCTTTCGTGTTGTCCGTCGCTACGACCGCGTCGGCGCCACTGACGGCAGAACCGATCGCAACGACTGGAATCCGGGCGGCGTGCGCTTCGGCGCATGCGGCTTCGAGTCCTTCCGACACCACCGGCTCGACCAGTATCAGATCGACATCGGCCAAGACGAACTCGCGGATCTGTTGGGACTGGCGTTCTTTGTCCTCCCTGGCGGAACGCAGATCGAGATGGGCGCCGAGCTTGGTCGCTTCCGAACGCATGGTTCTGATCTCGGCCAGGAAGAAGCTCTCGTCAAGCGGGTAACTGAACCCGATGTCATTTAGCGGCCAGCTGTGCGCCCGCGCCGCCGAACCGAACTCGAAGACCCGTGAGCCCAGCGCGTAGGTGCCGTCTACCCCGCGTGCCAGCACGTCTTCCTCGGTCAGCGCGTGACAAATCCCCATCACGCTGCTTTTCGGAAACCCGGTCAACTGAGCCAGTTCAGCCAACGCCATGGGACGCCCGGCGTCGCAAATGCTCTGCAGCACGGTGGCCGTGCGGGTGAGAGCGGGCACCCTGCTGCCGCCCTGGGGGTAGGGCTCGGAAGCGATCCTTGGGGCCGGCACCGGGGTCAGAATAGTCGATCCGCAACCGTTGGCCACGTCACACCTGCCCCGTGGTCGTTTCATCATTCGGCGTCCGTCAAGAAAAATGAAACCCAACAACAATTTCGATCCACTGAACGCCAGGAGGGACTGGTCGATTCGCAACTGTTGACAACGCCACATCGCCCAGCTTAATGTGTGTTTCATCACCCGGTGCTTGGTACGACATATGAAACACGCTCAGGGTGCTCGCCACTCCGAGTTCAAACTTGGTGAGGTGCACGTAGTCAACGTCGACCAGGCGCTGACACGTGATCCCCTAATCCAGCTCGAAGGAGAAGTCGATGAGGATTTCCCGGCGTTTTGTCGGCGCGGTCGGTGTCGTGTTGGCAATCACCACGATCGCTAGCGGGTGCACGAAGAAGGACTCGGGCAGCACAACAACCGGGGCATCCAGTGGAGCGAGCGCATCCGAAGGAGCAGGCTCCTCCGGCGGCAAGGTCAAAGTCGCCTTTGTGCCGAAGCTGCAGGGATCCCCGTACTTCGAGGCGATGGACACTGGGGCCAAGCAGGCCGCCGCGGCCCTCGGTGACGTCCAGTGGCTGTACCAGGGGCCGACCTCGGCCGATGCCGCCGCACAGGCGCAGGTCGTGCGGTCCTTCATCCAGCAGAAGGTCGATGTGCTGGTGATCGCACCCAACGACCCCGATTCGATGGCGCCGCTGATGAAGGAAGCGCAGGCGGCCGGCATCAAAGTGATGACCGCGGACACTGACGCGCCGAACTCGGTCCGCGAAGCATTCGTCAACCAGGCCACCGCGGAGGGAATCGGAAATACCACCGCGGAGACACTCATGAAAGCCATGGGTGGAAAAGGCAAGTGGGCCATCGTGTCCTGCGGTGAGACCGCCGAGAACCTGAACTCCTGGATTGCCGCGGAGAAGGCCTACGTGTCGCAGAAGTACCCGGCCGCCGAACTCATCGATGTCGTGTACTCCGGCGAGGACCAGGCCAAGGGAACGCAGATGGCTACCGACCTGATGAGCGCGCATCCCGACCTGACCGGTCTCATCGGACAGTGCACCACCTCCGCTGTCGGCGTCGCGCAGGCAGTCAAGGACGCCGGGAAGATCGGGCAGGTCTTCACCGTCGGGATCGGCACCCCGAAGTCGATGAAGCCGTACCTGGCCGACGGATCCTCATCCGGTTCGATCCTGTGGAACGTCCAGAACCTGGGCTACCTGACGGCGTGGGCCGGCGAGCAGCTCGCCGCCGGAAAAGCCTTCGCCCCAACCAACAAGGTCAACACTGACCTGCCGGCCGTGAAATGGGACGAGGCAAGCAAGACCCTGGTGCTCGGTGACCCCCTGCTCATCACGACCGCCAACGTGGACCAGTTCAACTACTGATCGGCGCATCGGCTGCGCGGCCCAGCGTTTCAACGGCTGGGCCGCGCCGTCGATCACCAGCATCATTGGAGATGCCTTGTCGAACAACACACGACTGACCCTCACCGGGATCGTCAAGAGCTACGCCGCCGTCAAGGCAATCAGGCACGCCGACTTCGAACTCGAGCCGGGACAAGTCCACGCACTGGTCGGCGAGAACGGAGCCGGAAAGTCGACGCTGATTAAAATCATCGCCGGGGCAGTTACTCCCGACGCCGGCAGCATCACCTACGACGGCCACCCGGTGTCGATCACCTCGACCGTCGATGCGATCGATTTGGGCATCGCCACCGTCTACCAGGAACCGCAACTGTTCGCCGAACTTACCGTCGCCGAGAACATCTTCCTCGGCCGTGAGATCGTCAAAGGCGGACGCGTGGATTGGGCTGCACAGAACGAACGAGTCGTCGGACTCCTCGACACCCTTGATCTGCCACCGGAACTCGCCACCGTCACGGTCGGAAACCTGTCGGTTGCCACCCAACAGCAGGTGTCGATCGCGAAAGCACTGGCCGGCAAGCCCGGGGTCCTGATACTGGATGAACCGTCCGCCATCCTGACCGACGCCGAAATCGACGTCCTTTTCCGTGTCATCCGCAAACTCGCCGATGAAGGCGTTGCGGTCGTCTACATCTCCCACCGGCTCGACGAACTCGTCAAGATCGCCGACGAGGTGACCGTCATGCGCGACGGCAGCACTATCGGCACCTACCCCATCGGGGAACTCTCGGTGCGGCGGATGGCCGAACTTATGGTGGGAGAGGCGCTCTCGGACGAACGCAGCCCGCGCGTAGTACCGGACGGCCCGCCGGTGCTGGAACTGAAATCACTCGCGCGGGCGGGCCACTTCCATGAGGTGAGCCTGCAATTGCGGGCCGGTGAGATCCTCGGCCTCTACGGGCTGATCGGTTCCGGGGTCGCCGAGATCGCCGAATGCATCCACGGCCTCGCGAGAACCAGCGGCGGCGAGATCGTCCTCCAGGGGCAGACTGTCGCTCCCCGCACGCCGCGGCAGGCCGGGGAGGCAGGTATCGCGCTGCTGCCGGCCAACCGCAAGACCGAAGGCATGTTCTCGTTCCAGTCCATCGCCTTCAACATCTCTGTCGGCCATCTGCCTCGGCTCTCACTCGGCCGGGTATTCGTGGACCGGCGGAAGGAACGCACCGTGGCCAAAGACCTGATGAAGCGGCTGGCGGTGAAGGCGCCGGACGAAAACTACGCCATCGGCAACCTTTCCGGCGGCAACGCACAGAAAGTCATGCTCGCCCGGCAACTCGTCGAGCGGCCCAAACTGCTCCTTCTCGCCGAACCCACCCAGGGGGTGGACATCGGAGCCAAGGAGGAGATCCACCGCATCATCACCGATCTCGCCGACAACGGCACGGCGGTCCTCGTCGTAACCTCCGACCTTCAAGAGGCACTGCGCATCGCCGACCGACTCCTGGTCGTGCGCGCGGGAACCATCACAGCAGAGTTCGGGCCCGACGCTAGACAAGTCGACCTACTCGCCGCAGCCGCGGGAGACGTCGGAGAGGCAGGCCCCGCAGCATGAGCATCACCGTCGATCCCAATGCAGGCCCCACCGCACCACCCGTCCGGGCCCGGGGTCGGGTCTTGCCTTCACCGGTGACGCCCGCCGAGATCGTTCTCATCGTCGTGCTTGTCGCGCTCTGGGCCGCACTTGGTTTCGCCACGCCGGCGTTCCTCAGCTCGGGCTCGATCATCCCGCTGCTGGTCGAAGTGGCCCCGGTGGCGCTGATCGGTATCGGCATGACGTTCGTGATCATCACCGGCGGTATCGACGTGTCCGTCGGCGGCGCGATAATGGTGTGTTCCGTCGTGACCGCCAAACTCATGCGCGACCAAGGACTTCCGCTCATCCTGTGCGT
>JAOPWF010000545.1 GCA_025965815.1 Mycobacterium sp. | reverse complement strand
GCGTCGATTAGCGGGGCAACGGCGCCGATCTTGAAGGGCGAATGCTACAACGCACGCACACGATGCGTCGCAAACGGCCGTATCACGGTGTGGTAATTCGCTATTCCGCAAAATCAAATTTGGAGGCGCGATGGGGACAGTCGGCTATTCACTCCACTATCCGGACGATTGTCGATAAATCGTGACAGGTCCGATCTGCCGTGCCGAGGCGCTGTCTTGGCAGGCCATACGCTGGAGACATGACGGTTGCCCCGCCCACGGCGAAGCGCACAGCGGTCTGGCCGGTGCTGGCCGGCGTCGCGGTGCTGGCCGGTGCCACCGCCGCCGGGATCGGGGCGCTGTCGCTGGCGGACGCGCTCACCGCCACCGGGCTACCCGACCCCGGTCCAGTCACCACCTACGGACTGCCTTTCGTGCGGGCCGCCGGCGAGATCGCCGCTGTGATAGCGACCGGATCTTTCCTACTCACAGCGTTCTTTGTGCCACCGCAGACAACCGGTGTCCTCGATGCCGCGGGATACCGTTCGTTGCGCTTGGGCACCGTGGCCTCGGGGGTGTGGGCGGTATGTGCAGCCCTGCTTGTACCGCTGACCATCTCCGACGTCTCCGGTCAGCCGCTGCTCGATCACCTGAACCCCGCAACCATTTGGTCACTGGCCGGCCTCATCGACGTCGCGGGAGCCTGGCGCTGGACCGCATTCCTGGCAGCGGCGGTGACCATCGCGAGCCTGCCGGTGCTGCGGTGGTCCTGGACGCCGCTGCTGCTGGCCGGCTCACTGATCACGATGTTGCCGCTCGCGCTGACCGGGCACAGCTCCGCCGGCGGCGCCCATGATCTGGCCACCAACAGCCTGCTGATCCATCTGCTGGCCGCGTCGTTGTGGGCAGGAGGGCTGCTGGCGCTGCTGGCGCACGCACTGCGCGGTGGCGAGCATGCCGACCTGGCGGCCCGGCGATTCTCGGCCGTCGCCGGCTGGTGTTTCGTGGCGATGGCGATCAGCGGCGTCGTCAACGCGCTGGTACGCATCCGGATCCCCGACCTGGTGCACAGCGAATACGGCTGGCTGGTGATCGCCAAGGTCACCGCGCTGTGCGGGCTCGGCGTCATCGGCTGGCGCCAACGCAGAACCGGGGTCGCCGCGTTGCAGGCAGACAGCGCCGCCCCCGGACCGTTTATCCGGCTGGCCCTTGTCGAAGCCGCGGTGTTCGGTGCGACCTTCGGGATCGCCGTCGGCCTCGGCCGCACGCCCCCACCCGCGCCGCAATCCTCCGAGCCGAGCATCACCGAGGTGGCCATCGGCTACGACTTCGCGGGCCCGCCGACGGTGGCCAGGGTGCTGTTCGACTGGCGCTTCGACCTCGTCTTCGGCACCGCGGCGATCGTGATGGCGCTCGTCTATCTGGTCGCCGTGCGCCGGCTATACCGACGTGGTGATGCGTGGCCCGCGGGCCGGACCGCAGCCTGGCTGGCCGGTTGTGCGGTATTGCTGGTAACGACGTCGTCGGGTGTTGGCAAATACATGCCGGCGATGTTCAGCATGCACATGGTGGCGCACATGCTGCTCTCGATGCTGGTGCCGATCCTGCTCACGCTGGGTGCGCCGGTGACGCTGGCGTTGCGGGCCCTACCGGCCGCCGGGCGCGACGAGCCGCCAGGCCCACGCGAATGGCTGCTGTCGGCGTTGCACAGCAGGATCTCGCAGTTCTTCACCAATCCGTTCATCGCCACCGCGCTGTTCGTGGCCGGGTTCTACGGTCTGTACTTCGGCGGCATCTTCACCGCCACCGTCGACAACCACGCCGCCCACGTGGCGATGAACGCGCACTTCCTGCTGAGCGGTTACCTCTTCTACTGGGTGGTGATCGGCATCGACCCCACGCCGCGCCCGATGCAACCGCTGACCAAACTCGGGATGGTCTTCGCATCGCTGCCGTTGCACGCGTTCTTCGGGGTGGTGCTGATGGCCACCCAGACGGTGCTCGGCGAGACGTTCTACCGCTCCCTGCACCTGAGCTGGCATACCGATCTGATCGGTGATCAGCGGCTCGGAGGCGGCATCGCGTGGGCGGCGGGCGAAATACCGTTGGTCATTGTGCTGATCGCTTTGCTGATCCAGTGGCGGCGCAGCGACCAGCGCACCGCGACGCGAACGGACCGCGCGGCGGAACGCGACCACGACGCGGATCTGGCCGCCTACAACGCGATGCTCGCCGAACTCGCGCGCCGGGACAGCCCGTCCAGACAGCGCCCTCATTGACCGCCGCTAGCCGACCGCGCCGGCCGCGACGGCGGCGGGCCAGCTGCCGTAGGAGCTGATGTCGACTCCGGTGGCCCCCGCGGCCGCATCGCAACCGAACCCGGTTCGCCAGGTGCCGTCGTCGAATTCGACCTTGCCGAGCTGCATGGGTGCCGGCAGCGCGGTCAGGAAGCGGCCCAGCGCGGCAGGGGAGAGCAGCCACCGATGGCCCAGGAGCGCCGTTCCCGTGCTGCCTTCGGCGACGCGGGTGATGGCGGGTTTGGCGGGCACGGTGTCCAGGACGGTCATCCGGTAGCGCGGCGAGGTCAGCAACTCACCGGCCCAGCGCGCACCGACATCGGTGAGCTGATGCGCGAGTGGCCCGCCACGAAGGTGCGCACCGAACACCACCACCTGGACGGACTCCGCGGTTTCGAGGGGCCAAATATCTTGCGGCGCGGGGACCCCCGTCACCAGGGCGGCGACATCCAGTGCGACGGCATCCTCGAACGCACGGGCCAGCACCGTAACGCCGAACTGCGACTCGCCGGCTGTACCTGACGGGACCGCGACGGCACACATGTCGAAGAGATTGCAGAAGTTGGTGTAGGTGCCCAGCTTCGAGTTCACCCCGACCGGGTCGGCCGCCACGTCGTCGATCCGCGGGTGCATCGGAGCGGTCGGCACCATCAGGGCGTCGACGCCGTCGAGTGACTCCATGGCGATCCGGCGCAGCCGTTGGACCTCGCGACGATCGCGGACCAGGCGGTGCGCCGGAATCTCCCGCGCTCCGGTGACGATCTTGGCCACCGTCGGATCCAGCGCGGCGTCGGAATTCGCGTCGATGAATTCGCCCACAGCCGCATAGCGTTCGCTGACCAGTGCACCGTCGTAGAGGAGCCTCGCCGCCTCGAGGAACGGGGAGAGTTCCACCGTGACGATCCGCGCGCCGGCCCGTGACAACGCGGCCACCGCCTTGTCGAACGCCTCGCGCCAGGTGTCGTCGAGCCCCGGCAGCTCGCGCGGCACGGCGACGACCGGGGCGGGCGGGGCCGCGAACCGGACGTTCGACGGCCACGGTCGATCCGGCGCACCGGCCGCCATCACGCCCATCGCCGCGTTGGCCGAACTCATGTCGCGGGCGAGGATCGTCACGCAGTCGTAGGACTCGCAGGCCGGCACGACACCGTCGACGCTCACCACACCGACCGTCGGCTTGATGCCGACGACGCCTTGCAGGCCGGCGGGCACGCGTCCCGAACCCGCGGTGTCGGTCCCGATTGCAATGTCCGCCTCACCAGCGGCGACCGCCACGGCGGATCCCGAACTCGATCCGCCGCTGATGTACTCCGGACGTCGGCTGTCAGGCACCGCGCCGTACGGCGACCGGGTACCCACCAGTCCGGTGGCGAACTGGTCCAGGTTGGTCTTGCCGACGACGACCGCTCCTGCCGCGCGCAGGGCCGCGACGGCGGCGGCGTCGTGCGGGGGCTGATATCCGAACTCCGGGCAGCCCGCGGTCGTGGGAAGGCCGGCGACATCGACGTTGTCCTTGACCGCCAGGCGCACCCCGGCCAGTGCGCCGCATTCACGGCGGCTCTGCGCCATGTCCGCGGCGATTGCGGCCTCTGCTCTTCGGCTGATCCACACCGTCATGGCGATCAACCTAGGTGCCGCGGTTGAGGGCCGCTATTCACAGTGCGTCATTCATCCACAGGGCGGCCCATGTGAAACGCGGCACGGTCCCCGTTGTCGGCGCTGTGCGGTGAATTGGGAAGCACCACGACGGGCGGGTGCCACCCGGGATAGCCCGGGCGGTTCCGGACCCGGCCGCCAGCTCAAAACAAGATCGCAACCGAATGGAAGGAAATACCAATGTTCGAGACACCCATCACCGTGGTCGGCAACATCGTCACCGATCCCAAGCGCCGCACCGTCGGCGACCAGGAGGTCATCAAATTTCGGGTGGCCAGCAATTCGCGGCGCCGCACCGGTGACGGCACCTGGGAGGCCGGCAACTCGTTGTTCATCACGGTCAACTGCTGGGGCCGGCTGGTCACCGGGGTCGGGGCGGCGTTGGGGAAGGGTGCGCCGGTGATTGTTGTTGGAACCGTGTACACCAGTGAGTACGAGGACCGCGACGGCGTGCGCAGATCGTCACTGGAGATGCGCGCCACATCCGTTGGTCCTGACCTTTCGCGAACCATCGTGCGGATTGAGAAGTCCCGCTACACCGGTGCCGACGAGGCCGGCAACGCCGACGAGGCGGCGGCCGAGCAGGCGAACGACCCGGTGTCCGCCGGAGACGACCCGTCCGCTGTCGACGCCGAGCCGGCCGAGATCGAGGCGACCGTCGGGCGCAAGGCGTTACCCCTGTCGGCCTAGCGTGGTGTTGCTCGCGGGCCACGCCGGCGGGTCGGCCGGGCCGCCACGCCTAGGATGGTCCGCGAGCAACACCACCAAAAGACCAGAAAGGCAACACTGCGGAATGGCTGAGTTCATCTACACGATGAAGAAGGTCCGCAAGGCCCACGGCGACAAGGTCATCCTTGACGACGTCACCCTGAACTTCCTTCCGGGAGCGAAAATCGGCGTTGTCGGCCCCAACGGGGCGGGCAAGTCGAGCGTCCTGCGGATCATGGCCGGCTTGGACAAGCCCAACAACGGCGACGCATTCATTGCCACCGGGGCGACGGTCGGCATCCTGATGCAGGAACCGGAGCTGAACGAGGAGAAGACCGTTCGCGGCAATGTCGAGGAGGGCCTCGGCGAGATCAAGGTCAAGCTCGACCGGTTCAACGAAGTGGCCGAGCTGATGGCCACCGACTACTCCGACGAGCTCATGGAGGAGATGGGCAGGCTGCAGGAGGACCTGGACCACGCCGATGCCTGGGACGTCGACTCCCAACTCGAGCAGGCGATGGACGCATTGCGCTGCCCGCCGCCCGACGAACCGGTAACCCATCTGTCCGGCGGCGAGCGGCGCCGGGTGGCGTTGTGCAAGCTGCTGCTGTCCAAACCCGATCTGCTGCTGCTCGACGAGCCGACGAACCACCTCGACGCCGAAAGCGTGCAGTGGCTGGAGCAACACCTCGCCAGTTACGCGGGCGCCATCCTGGCGGTCACGCATGACCGCTACTTCCTGGACAACGTCGCCGAGTGGATTCTGGAACTCGACCGTGGCCGGGCCTACCCGTACGAAGGCAACTACTCCACGTATCTGGAGAAGAAGTCCGAGCGGCTGGCCGTGCAGGGCCGCAAGGACCAGAAGCTGCAGAAGCGGTTGCAGGACGAGTTGGCCTGGGTCCGCTCCGGCGCCAAGGCCCGCCAGGCCAAGAGCAAGGCCCGGCTGCAGCGGTACGAGGAGATGGCGACCGAAGCGGAGAAGACGCGCAAGCTCGACTTCGAGGAGATCCAGATCCCGACCTGCCCACGACTGGGCAGCCAGGTGGTCGAGGTCGACCACCTCGACAAGGGCTTCGAGGGCCGCACGCTGATCAAGGACCTGTCGTTCACGCTTCCCCGCAACGGCATCGTCGGCGTCATCGGACCGAACGGCGTCGGCAAGACCACGCTGTTCAAGACCATCGTCGGGCTCGAACAACCCGACAGTGGCGACGTCAAGGTCGGCGAAACCGTCAGGCTCAGCTACGTCGATCAGAGCCGCTCGGGAATCGACCCCAAAAAGAACGTCTGGGAAGTCGTGTCCGACGGCCTGGACTACATCGAGGTCGGCCAGAACGAGGTGCCGTCTCGGGCTTACGTGTCGGCCTTCGGATTCAAGGGTCCGGACCAGCAGAAGGCGGCGGGTGTGCTCTCCGGCGGTGAACGCAACCGGCTGAACCTTGCGCTGACGCTCAAGGAGGGCGGCAACCTGATCCTGCTGGACGAGCCCACCAACGACCTGGACGTCGAGACGCTCGGATCGCTGGAAAACGCGTTGGAGCAGTTCCCGGGCTGCGCGGTGGTGATCTCCCACGACCGGTGGTTCCTGGACCGCACCTGCACGCACATCCTGGCCTGGGAGGGCGACTCCGACAACGAAGCGAAGTGGTTCTGGTTTGAGGGCAACTTCGGCGGCTATGAGGAAAACAAAATCGAACGGCTCGGGCTGGAGGCGGCCCGTCCGCACCGGGTGACCCACCGCCGGCTCACACGCGACTAGTGTGGGCGCCTGCGTACCACGGAGCCGCCCCGGCGGCGACGTCCAACGACGGCGGTGCGCAGGTGCGAGTCAGGAGCGATCCATGACGGTGAATCCGACGGCTTTCGGAGGGCAGGAGCGAAGCGACCCGGGGATTGACATCAGTCTCGACGGGACGGTCAACTGGTCGGACCTGGCGCCGGCCGCGGTGGAAAGCCTGCGCTCGGCCTATATCGGCACGTACCGCGGCCCGCACGGCGAGGTTCCCGAGACCGACGACGACATCGTCGCCGAGGCGGCGCCGGCTGAGTCGGCTGCGACATCCGAGCTCGGCACGCCCCTGGTATCGCCAGCGCTGCTGGCGGGTCATTATCAGCTGGGACGGCACCGCCCCGCCGGCGACACCCGCGTTGCGTTTCACACCGCCGACGACCCACAGGGTTTCGGGCCCGCGCTGCAGCTGGTCACCGATCACGCGTCGATGCTGGTGGACTCCGTCACGGTGCTGCTGCACCGGCTCGGGGTGGCCTACGTCGCGATCATGAACCCGGTGTTCCGGGTCCACCGCAGTTCCACGGGGGAACTCGTCGACATCGCGCCGGTTTCCGACGGTGTGGTGCCCGACGGGGCGGACGGGGAGCTGGAAACCTGGCTCCACGTCCAGCTGTCGCCGTCGGTCGACACCAAGGCTGTTGCCGAGGCCGAACGCCTGCTGCCCAACGTTCTCGCCGACGCCCGTGAGGCCGCCCGCGATTCCGGGGCGATGTCCTCCGCGCTGCGCGGTCTGGCTGCCGATCTGGACTTCGACACCGAGGGCCACTTCCCCGGTGTCGACCGGCAGGACGTCGCCGCGCTGCTGCGCTGGCTGGCCGACGGGCACTTCGTATTACTGGGCTATCAGCGCTGCCCCGTTCGCGACGGACACTCGACCGTCGACCGGTCAAGCCGGCTCGGCGTGCTGCGACTGCGCAAGGACGCCCTGCCGCAGCTCACCGACAGCGACAACCTGTTGGTGCTGGCGCAGGCCACAATTCCGAGCTACCTCCGCTACGGCGCCTACCCCTACATCGTCGTGGTCCGGGAGCACGACGGAGAGCAGGTAATCGAACACCGCTTCGTCGGGTTGTTCACCGTCGCCGCCATGAACGCCAACGTGCTGGAGATACCGCTCATCGAGCGCCGGGTCCACGAGGCACTGGCGCTGTCGGCCCGCGACCCCGGCCATCCCGGTCAGCTGCTCCTCGACATCATCCAGACCGTCCCCCGCTCAGAGCTCTTCGCGTTGAGCGCCGAACAGCTGTTGGCCATGGCGATGGCCGTGGTCGATCTGGGATCGCGGCGGCGGGCACTGCTGTTCCTGCGCGCCGACCAGCTCGGTCACTTCGTGTCCTGCCTCGTCTATCTGCCCCGCGACCGCTACACCACCGGGGTCCGGCTGGAGATGCAGGACATCCTGGTCCGCGAATTCGGCGGCAAAAGCATCGAGTATACCGCGCGGGTCAGTGAATCACCTTGGGCGCTAGTGCATTTCACGGTCAGGCTGCCTGACGGCCGGACCGGCCGGGCCATCGACACATCGGACGCCAACCGGACGCGGGTGCAGGCGCTGCTCACCGAGGCCGCCCGGACGTGGGCCGACCGTCTCATCGGTGCGGTGCAGACCGGGTCCATCGACCAGGCCGCCGCCGAGCACTACGCCTCGGCGTTCCCGGAGGTCTACAAGCAGGCAGTCGCGCCGCTGGACGCGATCAACGACATCGCGATCATCGAAGAGCTGCAGGACGATTCGGTCAAGCTGATCTTCTCCGAAGGCGGCGACGACGGCATCGCGCAGCTGACCTGGTACCTGGGTGGGCGCTCCGCGTCGCTGAGCCAGTTGCTGCCGATGCTGCAGTGCATGGGCGTGGTGGTGCTCGAAGAGCGACCGTTCACCGTCACTCGTCCCGACGGGCTGCCGGTATGGATCTACCAGTTCAAGATTTCGCGGCACCCGACCATCGCCAACCCGGCCACGGCGCAGGAGCGGGAGGCCAGCGCACAGCGCTTCGCCGACGCCGTCACCGCGATCTGGCAGGGTCGGGTCGAGATCGACCGGTTCAACGAACTGGTAATGCGTGCCGGACTGACGTGGCAGCAGGTGATCGTGATCCGTGCATACGCGAAGTACCTGCGGCAGACCGGGTTTCCGTACAGCCAGTCCCATATCGAGTCGGTGCTCAACGCCAACCCGCACACCGCCCGATCACTGGTCGAGCTTTTCGAGGCGCTGTTCGACCCGTCCGACTCGCCGAAGCACGGTGACGCGCAGGCGGCCGCCGCGGCGGTCACCGCGGACATCGACGCGCTGGTCAGTCTCGATACCGACCGGGTGCTGCGCTCCTTCGCGTCGATGATCCAGGCTACGCTGCGGACCAATTACTTTGTCACTCGCGAAGATTCGGCCCGGCAACAGAATGTGCTGTCGTTGAAGTTGAATCCCGATCTGATCGATGAGGTGCCGCTGCCGCGGCCGAAGTTCGAGATCTTCGTGTATTCGCCGCGGGTCGAGGGTGTGCACCTGAGGTTCGGACACGTGGCGCGCGGCGGCCTGCGCTGGTCGGACCGCCGGGAGGACTTCCGCACGGAGATCCTCGGCCTGGTCAAGGCGCAGGCGGTGAAGAACGCGGTGATCGTCCCCGTGGGTGCCAAGGGTGGGTTCGTGGTCAAGGAGCCGCCGCTGCCAACGGGCCCCGGAAACAAGGCTGCCGCCACCGATCGTGACGCCACCCGCACCGAGGGCATCGCCTGCTACCGGTTGTTCATCGCCGGCCTGCTCGATGTCACCGACAACGTCGACCGGACGACCGGCGCGGTCACCGCACCGCCGGAGGTCATCCGGCGCGACGGAGACGACGCCTACCTGGTGGTGGCGGCCGACAAGGGCACCGCCACGTTCTCCGACATCGCCAACGACGTCGCCAAGTCCTACGGCTTCTGGCTGGGCGACGCGTTCGCCTCCGGTGGCTCGGTGGGCTACGACCTCAAGGCGATGGGCATCACCGCCAGGGGCACGTGGGAAAGCGTCAAGCGGCACTTCCGCGAAATGGGTGTCGACACCCAGTCCCAGGACTTCACCGTCGCGGGCATCGGCGACATGAGCGGTGACGTGTTCGGCAACGGCATGCTGCTGTCCGAGCACATCCGGTTGTTCGCCGCCTTCGACCATCGGCACATCTTCCTCGACCCGGACCCCGACGCCGCGGCGACCTTCCAGGAGCGGCGGCGCATGTTCGAGTTGCTCCGCTCTAGCTGGGTGGACTACGACAAGTCGCTGATCAGCGAGGGGGGCGGGGTGTACAGCCGCGAGCAGAAATCCATTCCGGTCACTCCGCAGGTGCGTGCCGCCCTGGGTATTGAGGACGATGTCGAGGAGATGACGCCGCCGAACCTGGTCCGGGCGATCCTGCGGGCACCGGTGGACCTGCTGTTCAACGGCGGCATCGGTACCTACGTCAAGGCGGAGACGGAGTCCGACGCCGACGTCGGCGACCGGGCCAACGACCCCGTGCGGGCGAACGCCAACCAGGTGCGTGCCAAGGTCATCGGCGAAGGCGGCAACCTCGGTGTCACCTCCCGCGGCCGCATCGAGTTCGCGCTGAACGGCGGCCGGATCAACACCGACGCGCTGGATAACTCGGCCGGGGTGGACTGCTCCGATCACGAGGTCAACATCAAGATCCTGATCGACTCGCTGGTCACCGCGGGCAAGGTGAGCGCCGAGGACCGCACCGACCTGCTGCTGTCGATGACCGACGAGGTCGGCAGCTTGGTGCTGGCCGACAACGCCGACCAGAACGACCTGATGGGGACGAGCCGCGTGAATGCGGCCAACATGCTGAACGTCTACGCACGCCAGATGAAAGACCTGGTCACACAGCGCGGGCTGAACCGCGAACTCGAGGCGCTGCCGTCGGACAAGGAGATCAGGCGGCGGCACGATGCTGGACTCGGGCTGACCTCGCCGGAACTGGCCACCCTGATGGCACACGTGAAGCTGGCGCTCAAGGAACAGCTGCTGGCAACTGACATGCCCGACCAGGAAGTGTTCGCCGCCAGGCTGCCGAAATACTTCCCCGCCGAACTTCGCGATGACTTCACCCCGGAAATCCGCGCACATCAGCTGCGCCGGGAAATCGTCACCACGATGTTGGTCAATGACCTGGTCGACACCGCGGGCATCAGTTACGCGTATCGCATCACCGAAGACGTCGGTGTGAGCCCCGTCGACGCGGTCCGCACCTTCGTCGCCACCGACGCGATCTTCGGGGTGGGGGATGTGTGGCGGCGGATCCGCGCAGCGGATGTACCAGTCGCCGTGTCGAACCGGATGACACTGGATCTGCGCCGACTGCTTGACCGGGCGGCGCGCTGGTTGCTGAACTACCGTCCGCAGCCCCTTGCGGTGGGTGCGGAGATCAACCGCTTCGCTGCCAAGGTCACAGCGCTGACGCCGCGGATGTCGGAGTGGCTGCGCGGCGACGACCGCGCCATCGTCGAGAAGGAGGCGCGCGAGTTTGCCTCCCAGGGCGTGTCCGAAGACCTCGCCTACACGGTGGCGACCGGCCTGTACCAGTACAGCCTGCTCGACATCATCGACATCGCTGACATCGTGGATCGCGACGCCGCCGAGGTGGCCGACACGTACTTTGCGTTGATGGACCATCTCGGCGCCGACGGCCTGCTCACGGCGGTGTCCGGGCTGCCCCGCGATGACCGCTGGCATTCCCTGGCACGCTTAGCTATTCGTGATGATGTGTACGGGTCCCTGCGGGCACTTTGCTTCGATGTGCTGGCCGTCGGCGAGCCCGACGAGACCGGCGAGGAGAAGATCGCCGAGTGGGAACACACCAACGGCTCCCGTGTTGCCCGGGCACGGCGGACGCTCAACGAGATCTATGAGGACGACGAGCGGGACCTGGCGACGCTGTCCGTCGCGGCGCGGCAGATCCGCAGCATGACGAGAACCAGTGGAACGGGGACTACTGGGTGAGCGAGCGTGCGAAGGGATTCGTCACGCTCGTCCCAGTGCGCTGGTCGGACATCGACATGTACCAGCACGTCAACCACGCCACCATAGTCACCATTCTGGAAGAGGCCCGGGTTCCGTTCCTCGCGGACGCCTTCGGCGCCGACATCACCACGACAGGGTTGCTCATCGCCGAGGTCCGGGTCGGCTACAAGGGTCAGCTGCGGCTAGTCGATTCGCCGCTGCGGGTGACGATCTGGGTAAACCGGTTGCGTGCGGCGGACTTCACTCTCGGCTACGAGGTTCGGTCGGTGTGCGCGTCGCCCGACTCCAAACCCGCCGTCGTCGCCGAGACGCAGCTCGCCGCCTTCGACATCAACGAGCAGAAGCTGCAACGACTTTCGCCTGCACACCGTGAGTATCTCCAACAATGGCTGCGGGAGCGGTGACCGACGCCGGCGAGCGGGGCATCTGGCTGGATGACGACACGCAACGGGTAGACCTCGCCACTTTCGCCGAACGCGCCGTCCGGCTCGACGAGGCGGCGGTCATCAGGCTGCGCGCCCGCTCGGACGGCCTGCTGGCCGCCTGGGTGGCCACCGGCTTCGACGTGCTGGCCAGTCGGGTGGTCGCAGGCACCATGCGGCCCGACGACTTGTGTGCGGGAGCTGACGAGCTCACCCGCGCGCTGCCGGCCATGAACCACACCGGCCACGTCGACCCGGGGTTCCCGATGGACTCGGCGTGGCGCGGCGTGCTGCCTCCGGAGACCGGCTTCGTTCACCTCGACGACGTGCCCGCGCGGGTCATGCTCGACCTGGCGCAGCGGGGGGTGGCGCTCGCCAAGGAACACGGCAGCGCGCACGGCCCACCGGCGTCGCTACTGGATCAGGAAGTGGTCGCGGTCAGCTCCGGCGACACCCACGTCGGGATCCCCATGCGTTGCGTCTTCGCGCTGACGGCGATGGGCTTTCTTCTGCAGTCCTCGGTACCGACCGAAGGGTTCACCGACGGGGAGGACCTCGACCCGGATACCGTCACCGCCGACGAGATCGTCCGGGTGCGCGTGCTCCCGGCGTGGCTGCGCATCGACGCGCGATTCGGGTCGGTCTACCGCCGCCGCGGTGACCCCGCGCTGGTGTTGCGGTAGCCGCCGAGACTTCAGGTGAGCAGGCCAACTGGTGTCATTTTATGGACATTTCTTGTTGATATCTCTGTTGTGTAAATCTGGTAACGAATACGAGACGTCGAGTGGACGAGAATTCCCGTCATCGAGCAGCTGAGGCGCTCGAAGTACGACGAAATGCCCTCGTGCCGGACCGCCGGGTCTACATCGCTCCGCCCCGGCCACGGTCCTCCGGAGTCGGCGGAGGTAGCAAACGGGGGAGCGTCGCGGGCGGTGCCGGTAGCGCGTCGGACATGCGTTCGGTTGCGTGCCCGCCATCTGGGAATCAGCGCTTCGGCTCACGCAGACGCGACTCGTCAGTCGCGGTCGCTGTGCAAACACTGAACGGCCGCTGGTAGTTTGCTGGAAATTCCGCACCGACCGGTATCTGTCCTGACGGCGTCCGGTACCACTCCCGGAGTGCGAGAAGGCACTTCCAGCAGTTCACCAGCTACCAGCGGATTCCCGGTAGTTCGTCATCGTCGCCTCGGGGCCGGTCCGCGGTCCACTTACGGTGACGGTCGCATAATTTGCTTCCCACTGTGCCGGATGGCATCATCAGCCACCTGTAGGCGCCGCCTTTGGTTGACGGAGGACGCGTGTTGAAATGGGAGGAGCGCCGCTGAGTGGTGAAGTGGCACCTGCCGTTCACTGGCGGCCGCTGGTCATCGAGACCGTCCCTGCCGATCTCACTGACAGTGTCTTCAAACGAATTGGGAATAGTTCGTAACAATGCCTGAGATGCCAGACGTTCCGCGCCCCGGTCATTCGCCGCGCCAATATGTCTACGATCTGTCAGAGGCCGAGACGAACAATCTCACTCAACAATTTCTGAGCACAAAGAACGTCACCGATGCCGACCGAATCAAGTGTTTCAAGGTAGAGGGCACTGATCCCTTTGCGAACATTGCCCGACAGGTCGAGCGCGAGGTCTTCGAGGACTCATGGGGCAACGACTCCGCCACCATGAAGAAGGAGTACGGGCCCTACGACGAGAGCAGTGTCTTCTTCCTCGCCATCGATACCCAGGACAAAGTGCCGGCAGGTGTACTCCGCATGATCCGCAACTCGCCGGCCGGCCTCAAGACGATCGTCGATCTGGATGACAGCATCAAGTCCCCGATCGCCCCGGTTGCCATCCCTGCCCAGGACGTAATGCGGTACCACGGGATCGATGACCTAGACAGGTGCTGGGACGGAGCAACCGCGGCGATTCCGCGTCGATACCGCCGCAAGCTGACGGGCGTACACGTGCAGATCATGCGGGTGGTGTCGACCGCGGCTCTTCGCGAGAACATCCAGCACTTCGTCGCGGTTCTGGATGCGCCTGTTTTCAAAGCCGCGCGAGACATACTTGGGCTGCCTCTTGTCCCACTCGCTAATACGCCGCCGTTTACGCATATGGACGCGCCCAACAATCAAGCCGTGTACGCGCATATCTCGTCGTTGCTGGGAGTAGCGATGGGCGGCAATCGGAAGCTGGGCCAGAAGCTTCGGGACTGTTTTGCCGAGCGAAGTTATGCGGGTTCGGGACACCCGTTCGGCTGATGACGCAGTGCCTGAGACTCACCTTCCACCGCTATCTGCGGCAGCGGAGGTGATGAAGTGTCACTGAGCGTGGAGCTGACCGACGTCGTGCGCGAATACCGGGCGGGCGGACAGACGGTCCGAGCCTTGGACGGGCTCACTGTGACGATCGACGGTGGACAATTCACCTCGGTCGTGGGCCCCTCGGGCGCCGGCAAGAGCACGTTGTTGCATCTCCTCGGTGCCCTGGATTCGCCTGATTCGGGTTCGATCCGCTTCGACGGCGTCGAGATCGCGACGATGACCGATGACCAGCAATCGACCTTCCGCCGCCACAAGGTGGGGTTCATCTTTCAGTTCTTCAATCTCTTGCCGACGTTGACCGCGTGGGAGAACGTCGCCATTCCCAGGCTGCTCGACGGGCAGAAGTTGCGGCAGGTCAGGCCGGATGCCATTCGGCTGTTGGAACTCGTCGGACTCGGCAAGCGCATCGACCATCGTCCGGCTGAGTTGTCCGGCGGGCAGATGCAGCGCGTCGCCGTGGCGCGTGCGCTGATGATGGATCCGCCGCTGATCTTGGCCGACGAGCCGACCGGGAACCTGGACACAGCGACCGGGACGGCAATCCTGGACCTGCTGCGCAGCGTGGCGCACGACGACGACGTCCATCGCGCGGTCGTGATGGTGACGCACAACCTGGAGGCGGCCGCGGCGACCGACCGCGTCATCACGATGCAGGACGGCACGCTGAAGTCCGACGTGTTCACCGCGGAGTCGCCGCGCCATGGGCGTCACGCGCGCAACCCGCACGCCGAGCCGGCGACCGACCGGATGACCAGGCTGCACAACGGTGCGCGGTGGTCCGATCTGCTCACCGGGGGGTCGCCGCGGGTCGGGCGATACCCGGCGAATCCGGTGTAACGCCCTTGCTTCCCGCAGCGTTCAGCCGCCTGAAGGTGCTCAACATCCGCGAGTTACGGACACATTGGGGACGTGCAGTGGCTTCGGTGGCGGTGGTCGCTGTCTCCGCTGCCCTGCTCGTCGCGGTGCTGAGTGTCTCGGGGTCGATCAGCGGATCCATCGATCGCCTCGCCACCAGCATTGGCGGCGATGCCGATCTCGAGGTTTCCGGTGTCACCGACGACGGCTTCGACGAGTCGCTGCTCGATACGGTCACTCGTGTTGAGAACGTCACTGCGGCAGTGCCGTTGGTGCGGATGCAGACGGCAACGAGTTCGAACCGGGCCCTTGTGCTCGGAGTCGGCCCGAACGTGTCCGAGCTGCACTCCGACCTGCAGACCGCGATCCACGATCAGCTCCAGAACGGGTCGCCAGTGCAGTCGGCACCAAACGGCGTGGTCGTCGGTGCGGGCCTCGGCATCGCCAAAGGGGATGAGATCGATGTTGCATAGACGCGGGTCACAGCGGTTGCGGTGGTGGACGGTGACGCCGCGCAACGACTGAACGCAGGGCATTTCGTGATTGCGCCCCTTGCGCTCGCGCAGCAGATTGCCGGGCGCGAACATCGTCTTGACTCGATCCTGCTGTTCACCAAACCGGGCGTGAACGTCGACCAGGTTCGATCCGAGGTGACCAAGGCGGTGGCCGGACGCGCTGTGGTGGCCGCACCGAGCTTTCGCGCCGCGCAGGCCAGCAGCTCGTTCGCCATCCTGCAGGCCATGACATTGCTGGCCGCTTCGGTCTCGTTGGTTGTCGCCGCATTCCTGAGTTACAACGCGATGAGCATTGCCATCGCCCAGCGCCGCCCCATCATCTCGACGATGCGTGCGCTCGGTGGCCGGCGCCGAACCATCGTGTCCGACATGCTCGCCGAGGCGGCCCTGCTGGGCTTCATCGGTGGCGCGGTCGGTTCGGCATGTGGCGTTGTCATCGGGCACATCGCCATTGGCAGCTTGCCGTCGACGATGGTGCAGTCGCTGGAGGCGCGCATCGAATTTGTGCTGCCGCTGTGGGTCGTGCCCCTGGCCATTGCGGCGTGCGTGGTGGCGAGCGTGACCGCCTCGGCGCTGGCGGCTCGGCAGGTGCACTCGGTCGCACCGGTGGAGGCGTTGGCGCCCAGCGGCGCGACATCGTCGCAGCCCGGTTCCCGTCGGCTCCGGATCGCCGCGGGCGTCGCCGGCGTGATCCTGGTCGGCGCCACGCTCCTCATCGTCACCGGCGACCTGGGTCGTATCGCGGTGGCCTCGATCGCCTTGGCGTTCGTGGGTGGTAGCGCGCTCTGCTTCGCCTTCTCGGGTCCCATCATCCGAGCCGCCGCAGCGGTGGCCCGACTGTTCGGTTCCGCCGGTTTCCTCGGCGCCGCCACCATCGAACGTGCGCCGCAACGGATGTGGGTAGCCATGATGACGGTGCTGACGGCGGTGGTCACCACCGTCGCGGTGACCGGCGCCACCAGCAACGCCGTCGACTCGACGGTTGCGTCCTTTTCCTCAGTGGCCGACGCCGACGTGTGGGTGAGCTCCGCGGCCGCCACCGACTACTCCACCACGCTCCTGCCATCGGATACCGAGTCGAGAGTCTGGGCGGTCCCCGGCGTCGAACGCGTTGTGCCCGACCAGATGGCGTTCGCCACTGTGGGCGACACGAGAGTGATGCTGCTCGGGGTCGCGCCCGGTTCTCATCGCGACATCTACAAGTCGATGTCGCCGAGAGACCGCGACAAACTGCTTGCCGGCGAAGGCGTCGCGCTCTCCCGCGACCTCGGTCATGCGATGGGCGTCGCCGCCGGTGACGAGATCGTGTTGCAGACGCCCAGCGGCGAGCGCCACGTGCGGGTGCTGGAACTCGTTCCGTATTTCTCCGGTCTCACCGGCACCATCGCCATGAGCCTGGAGTCGATGCAGGGGTGGTTCCAGCGACCCGGTGCCAGCGACCTCGAGATCACGGTGACACCCGGGGCCGATTCGCAATCCGTACAGGCCGCGATACGCAATGCGGTTTCCAAGGATGCCTTCGTGTATTCCGGCCGCGATGCCCTGGAAGGTGTGAGCAGCGCGCTCGACCAGGTGATCGCCGTCATCACGATCATCGCGTGGATCGTCGTCGTGGTATCGGCCATCACATTGCTGAACACACTGATGCTTTCGGTGCTGGACAGACGTCGCGAGATCGGTGTGCTGCGTGCGGTGGGCGCAACCCGCCGGTTCACGCTCAATGCCATTCTGGCCGAGGCGGCCGGCGTTGGAATCGTCGGCGGGCTACTGGGACTCATCCTCGGAGCGGCGATCCAGTATCTGACGTCGATTGCACTGACGAACGTCCTCAGCATTGACGTGGCCTATCACGCCGATCCGGCGATGATCGCCATCGGCTTTGGTGCGCTGCTGATTTGCCTGCTCGGCTCGGTGCCGCCTGCGATTCGCGCGGCCCGACTCAACATCGTCGAGGCGGTCAGCGTCGACTGACCGACCGTCCCCACCCAGCACTGCGAGCGGACGCAGAATCGCACGAATTCGTGCCGAATCGTGCGATTCTGCGTCTGCTCGCGGGAGGAACGGGACCGTGGCGGGAGGGCTGCAGCGGCGTCAGACCAGCCAGGCGGCGGTGTTCGGCGGTAGCTTGCCGTCCACCAGCGGACCGCTGGCGAAGATCAGTTCACCGTCGGGCAGCGCGACGGGTACGGTGCTGGCGTTGAGCGCACAGACCAACCCGCCTTCGGTGAGCCGGAAGGTGAGGCAGTGCTCCGATGATTCCAGCCACTGCAACTGCGTGCTGTCGAACTCCGTTCGGCTGCGGCGCAATTCGAGCGCCCGGCGAAAGAACGACAGCGTGGAGTCGGCGTCGTCGAGCTGCCGCTCGGCGGTCAACAGGGCCCATTCCGGCGGGATCGGCAACCAGGTGTCCGGATTCTCGGAGAAGCCGAACGGGGGCGCGTCGGCCTCCCACGGCATCGGTACCCGGCAGCCGTCGCGGCCACGTTCGGCATGTTTGGATCGCACCCAGACCGGGTCCTGCAGCGCATCATCGGGCAGATCAACGTTCGGCAGTCCCAGTTCCTCGCCGTTGTACACGAACACCGCCCCCGGCAACGCGAGCATCACCAGCGCCATCGCCCGCGCCCGTGCCAGTCCCAATTCCCCTCCGCCGTAACGGGTCACCTCACGCTCGACGTCGTGGTTGGACAGTGTCCAGGTCGGTGTCGCACCCGCGATCGCGACGGCCGCCAGCGAATTGTCGATGGCATCCCGAATCTCCTCGGCGTCGAAATCCGCCTGCACCAGCCGGAAATTGAAGCCGAGATGTAACTCGTCGGGCCGCAGATACTCCGCGAAGCGGGTGTTATCGCGCACCCAGACCTCGCCGACGGTCACCGCGTTCGGGTATTCATTGAGCACGGAGCGGATGTCACGGTGGATCGCGTGCACGTTTTCGTGGTTGAACCGCGGATCGTCGTCGGAGTTACGGAGCAGCCCCTTGTCGGTGACCGCCATGTCGGGCAGCCCGGGCGGCTTGGCCATGCCGTGCGCGACGTCGATGCGGAACCCATCGACACCGCGCTCCAGCCAGAACCGCAGCGTCTTCTCCAGATCGTCGAAGACCTCGGGGTTGTCCCAGTTCAGGTCGGGCTGCCCGGCGTCGAACAGATGCAGATACCACTGCCCGGGATTGCCGTCCGGCTCGACGACCCGGGTCCAGGCCGCGCCGCCGAAGATCGACACCCAGTTGTTCGGCGGGTGCAGGCCGCCCGGACCGGTGCCGTCCCGGAAGATGTAGCGCTCCCGTTGCTCGCTGCCCGGTCCGGCCGCGAGCGCAGCCTGAAACCACGAATGCTGCGAGCTGGTGTGGTTCGGGACCAGGTCCATCGTGACCTTGATGTTGTGCCGGTGCGCGGCGTCAATCAGCCGGTCAAGCGCGTCGATGCCGCCGAACAGCGGGTCGACGTCGCGGGGATCGGCCACGTCATAGCCGTGATCGGCCATCGGTGAGACGGTGACCGGGTTGATCCAGATCGCGTCGACACCCAGTCGTTCGAGGTGATCCAATTTGGTTCTGACGCCGTCGAGGTCGCCTACGCCGTCGCCGTTGCTGTCGCAGAACGAGCGCGGATACACCTGATAGAAGACCGCGCGCGACCACCACTTCGGATCCGCTTTCGGCTGGGTCTTGGTCACGACGAACCATTCTGCCGGAGTTCGGACCGGTGCTCAGAAGGGTGAGTTGACCATCGAGTTGGCGGCCATCTCCAGGTACCTGATGAGTTCCTCGCGATGCTCGTCGTCAAGGGTCCGGGAGTCGATCGATGCGACCGCCGTGTGCATGCAGCGCAGCCACGCGTCGCGCTCGATGTAGCCGATCCGGAACGGGGCGTGCCGCATCCGTAGGCGGGGGTGTCCGCGCTGGTCGGAGTATGTCCGCGGGCCGCCCCAGTACTGCTCGAGGAACATCCGCAACCGGTCCTCGGCCGCGTCCAGCTCGTCCTCGGGGTAAATCGGACGCAGGATTTCGTCCTCGCGTACCAACGCATAGAAGCGCGACACGATGGCGTTGAAGGTCTCGGCCCCGCCGACCGCGTCATAGAACGACTGCTGTTGCTCTGGTTGCATCCCCTCCATTGTGGCCGTGCCGGACCCGAGGCCACCAACCGGGCGTGCACGCAGCGGGCAATGTCACAAATGCCAACCCCCATTTCGTCCTCGGCGCCGGCTACACCGGCATGACAGCGGCCATCGGGCTGGCGCGACGCACCCGCAATCACGACGTGACGGTTCGCCTCGTGAATCCCGCGGCCCGGTTCACCGAGCGACTGCGGCTGCACCAGGTCGCGTCGGGCCAGTCGCTGGCGGAGTTGCAGATCCCGGACATGCTGGCCGGAACGGGTGTCGACTTCGTACAGGGCTGGGTGACGGCGATCGATACCGGCACCCGCGCGGTCCGGGTCGACGATCAACGGATCCTGCACTACGACACGCTGGTCTACGCGATGGGCACCGCCGCCGACACGGCGCGGGTGCCCGGGGCAGACGAGAACGCCTACACGCTGGACAGCCTGCAGGATGCGGAGCTGTTCGCGGCGACGCTGCGTGACACCGATGCGGAAGCCGTCGCGGTCATCGGTGGTGGGCTCACCGGGGTGGAAGCGGCGGCCGAGCCGCGCCCGCGGGCATGTGCAGGCCCGGCGGCCCCGGTTTGCTGAGGACCGGGAAAAGGTGCAGGCCGCAACCGAGCGGTTCCTTTGCGGCGGCGACCGGAGCTGACATCAACGTGCTGATGGAACTGCTCGCGCCCGATGTCACGCTATGGACTGACGGCGGCGGAAAGGTGCGCCAAGCCATGCGGCCCATCGACGGCGCGGCCAAGGTTGCGGCCTCATTCACGGGTGCACTGCGGCGCCCCTACGAAGGGGTCGGGGTCGCAGACATGACCCCCCGGATCGCGGAGATCGACGGTGGTCCCGGTGTGGTGATCCTCGGTACGGGCCGGATCGTTACGGTGGTGACGATCGAACTGGATGCCGGTGGTCGAATCGTGTCCATCCGGGCTGTTGCCAACCCCGACAAGCTGGTTGATGTTGCCGCGGGGCACGTACGTGACGTGGGCGCCTACCGCTCGACGTAGATCCTGGCGACCGTGACGTCACGCGAAGTTCACCGTATTGACCTGCGAACACGAACAGAATTGTCGTGCGATCGACGCGGATCCATGGTGGACTGGTCGGCGGAGGACGAATGGCGCAGCGCAAAAAGGGCCGGGCGAAACAGACCGGCCACCGGCATTCCGGTGCTGCGGCATGCCTGCCAGGCCCTTCGACGACCGGTGTCCAGACCCGGTCGCTGCACAGTGTCGAGGGTGTTCCCGGCGCTGTCGGGCCGGCTTCGCACGTCCCGCACGACGGCGGCTCGGTGTGGGGTCGGCGCCGGGTGCTGTTGTTGAACTCAACCTATGAGCCACTGACGGCCCTGCCGATGCGGCGCGCGGTGATCATGTTGCTGTGCGGCAAGGCCGACGTCGTGCACGACGACCCCGCGGGCCCCGTCATCCACTCGGCGACCCGGACGATTGTCGTGCCGTCGGTGATCCGGCTGCGGTCCTACGTGCGGGTGCCCTACCGCGCCCGCATCCCGATGACCCGGGCGGCGCTCATGCACCGTGACCGCTTCCGCTGCGCGTACTGCGGCGGCAAGGCCGACACCGTGGATCACGTCGTGCCGCGCAGCCGCGGCGGCGAGCATTCCTGGGAGAACTGCGTGGCCTGCTGCTCCACCTGCAACCACCGCAAGGCCGACAGGCTGCTGACCGAGCTGGGCTGGGCCCTGCGATCGGTGCCCACGCCGCCCAGGGGTCAACACTGGCGCCTGCTGTCGACGGTCAAGGAACTCGATCCCGCGTGGGTGCGATATCTGGGTGAAGGCGCGGCCTGAAAGGGCAGTCGGCTCTGACGCTCATCGCCGACGTGCTGCTGATACGGTTTGCGTCGTGAGCATCCTCGAGGTCCACCTGCTGTTCGTGGGGATCCCGCTGTTGATCGTCGTGGTGCTGGCCGCGATGATCTGGGCCCGCAAGGGTCCGCACCCCGCGACGTACAAATTGTCCGAGCCCTGGACGCAAAACCCGATCCTGTGGGCAGCGACCGACGAGACCCTCGGGGGCTCGCACGGCGGTCACGGTTCGGAGGGTTTGACGGTAGGAGGCGGCGCCAGTGGCAAGTGGTGAGCTCGCGACCATCGACGAGTCGCAGCTGCCCCGCGGCTGGGTCGTCACCGCCAGCGGCCGGCTTTCCGGGGTCACCGAACCCGGCGAACTGTCCGTCGACTATCCGTTTCCGGTCAAAGACCTGGTCGTCCTCGACGACGCGCTGACGTACGGGACGCGAAACTCGAAGGCACGTTTCGCCGTCTACATCGGCGACCTCGGTGCCGACACCGCCGTCGGTGCCCGTGACATCCTGGCGAAGGTGCCGACACCCAATAACGCCGTGCTGCTGGCGGTCTCGCCGGACCAGCACGCGATCGAGGTGGTCTACGGCGCCGACGTCAAGGGCCGGGGTATCGAGTCCGCCGCGCCGCTCGGCGTCGCCGCCGCCGCGTCGGCGTTCCAGGAAGGCAACCTGATCGACGGACTGGTCAGCGCCGTGCGCGTGCTCAGCGCCGGCGTCTCACCTCCCTGAGTCAGCTCTCGTCGAACTCCCGCGCCGCCAGCGACCGCACCACGCCGGCGCGACCTTCGATCACCAGGCGGCGCAGTGCCGGTGGCACGTCACCGGCCAGGAATTCGTCCGCCGCATCGATACCGGACTGGCTGATGTCCCACGACGGGTAGAGCCCGATCACGACGGTCTGCGCGACCTCGCTGGACCGCCGCTCCCACACCCCGGTGATCGCGTCGAAGTACCGCGCGGTGAACGGCTGCAGCAACGCCGCCTGACCGGGCGCGCCGAAGCCGCCGACGATGGCCCGCGTGGTGATGTTCGGCAACGTGTCGTCCTCGATGACCTGCTGCCAGGCCGCGTCCTTGACCGCCGCCTGCGGCCGGGCAGCCGACGCCTGCGCGGCGTGCCGCCTGCCCGCCGCGGTGTTGTCGCGCTGCGCCTCGGCGTCGATGAACGGCGTATCCGGGCCGTCGGCGTCGATATCGCCGCCCGCCGCCAGCGCGGTGACGATACGCCAGCGCAGATCGGTGTCCACCACCAGCCCCGGCAGTCCCAGTTCGGCGGGATCGGTGTCCAGCAGCGCGGCCAGGACGGCGGCATGCCGCAGCGGGAGCACCGACGAGCACAGCGCGTTGACGTAGGCCAGTTGGTGATCCGACCCGGCCTCTGCGTCCCGGGCCAGCTCCAGCAGTCGGTCGGCGAACTGCGGCCAGCCCTCGGCGCACGCCCAGTCCGGGTCGGCGTAGGAGTTCAGCGCGGTCTGCGCCTGCAGCAGCAGTCGTTGGGCCACCCCGACCTCGGTCTCCGCGTGCACGCCGTTCGCCACCAGCGACACGAAGTCGCGGGCCTTCAGCTCGGCGTCGCGGGTCATTTCCCAGGCCGCCGACCACGCCAGCGTGCGGGGCAGCGGCTCGGCGATGTCGGCGATACGGGTGAGCGCAGTCTGTAGCGACTCCGGGTCGAGGCGCAACGAGCAGTACGTCAGATCGTCGTCGTTGACCAGGATCAGCTTGCCGCGCGGAACACCCTGCAGCGCGGGCACTTCGGTGAGCTCGCCCTCGACGTCGAGTTCCTCGCGGTGCACCCGAACCAGCCTGCCGTTCTCGTCGTCGTCATAGACCCCGACGGCGAGCCGGTGTACCCGCGTCTCACCCGCGCCGGGCGCCGCGCCGCTCTGGCTGATGGCGAACCGGGTGAACCGGCCGTCGTCGTCGACGTCGAAGTCGGCACGCAACGTGTTCAGCCCGGTGGTCTTGAGCCACTGCTGGCCCCAGTCGGACAGGTCGCGGCCCGACGCCTTCTCCAGTGCGCTGAGCAGATCGGAAAACGTCGCGTTGCCGAACGCGTGCGCGCGGAAGTAGTCGCGCAGCCCGGCCAGAAAATGCTCGAGGCCGACGTAGGCCACCAGCTGTTTGAGCACGCTGGCGCCCTTGGCGTAGGTGATGCCGTCGAAGTTCACCTCGACGGCGGCGAGGTCCGGGATGTCGGCCGCGACCGGATGCGTCGACGGCAACTGGTCCTGTCGATAGGCCCACGACTTCTCCACGTTGGCGAACGTCGTCCACGCCTCGGTGAACTCGGTGGCCTCCGCCTGGCACAGCACCGAAGCGAACGTCGCAAACGACTCGTTGAGCCACAGGTCATCCCACCACT